>NZ_CAUQJB010000006.1:0-185476 GCF_963518325.1 uncultured Vagococcus sp.
TAAAACAAAAATCGTTTTATACAACCTTGATTATTTAACTTTTTCAGCAGCCTCTTGAAAAAATGGGTTCTTTTTTTTGGCTTGAAATCATGATTTAACTTACGTTATACTTAAATCATAAAGGCAGGTCTATAGTTAACACAAACAGATAATCACACTAGTTATTCTCAACACATGTAAAGTGTTCAAGATTATTAATACAACCAACTCTATGATTACCTTAAGGAGGAGGGGAGACATGTCGATTACTTTTTTACCAACTCAAGAAATAAAAGATGAACAATTAACATTTGCCGTTATCATCTGTTCTTATCAAGGAAAACATGTTTTTGTCAGACACCAAGAACGAGAGACGCTAGAAAGTCCCGGTGGTCGTCGAGAAACCGGTGAAACGATTGAAGCCTGTGCCCGTCGTGAGTTAGTCGAAGAAACGGGCGCAAACAGCTATGAATTATCGTTTAAGGGTTATTATCAAATTGGAAGTACTACTTTTGGAGCTTTATACGAAGCTTCTATCGAGGATTTTGGGATTAAGCCAAATTCGGAAATTGCTGAAGTTATCGTAAGAGAGTCCTTACCTACGAATTGGACCTATCCTGAGATGCAAGCCGTATTAATGGCTAAAGTTTATCTAGAACAAGGTTTAAATCAACTATAATAATATTATGTCAACTAAAGAATCTATTTTGTTAACATGTCAACCTCTAGTCTGATGATGTAATCGAAACTTCGTAATAAAATTAACAAGAGTCGAATATCTATTTGTATTTTATTACACGCAAAACACTCGATTAAACGCCTTTTTCGTTTTGAGGGGCGTATTTTGGTTTAGGTTATTTTCTTGTTTATTGATATGCTAATAGTATATTAAGCGATTGGAGTTGTTTTTTATGGTAGTTGATCATTCAGAAATTTTATTTATTATGAGTAAAGGAATTAATACATTTAAAATTGAGTTAAGAATTGATAAGCAATGTAAACGATATGACAATTTTGATATTGAAAAAGTAAACGAAGTAATTCTTTATTATAACACTTGCTTAGCGGTATTGAGAAAAGACGATTTTATAAAGTTGAAGTATCGAAATCTAAGGAAACATCGTTTAATTAAACTCAGAAAATGATACTAAACTCTCTAAATAACCTTGTCGGATGTATTTCTCCTCGAAAAAAATGGGAATAAGTTATACAATCAAATTCAAATCGGATAAAAGGCAAGTGTTTATCTAAAAATCGCTATATAGCATAAAAATCAGACTCATAGAAAACGAATGGGGAAGGGGGATAACCCCATTTAAACAGATAGAGAACAAGGCAATGCTAACTGTATTTTAAGTATGATTTAATACGGAATAGATCTTTTAATTTTGAGTAAGATGGTTCGTTCGACATACGCTCAAATAATTGTTTTCAGGAAAGTTAAGACACAACAAAAATTTAGCAACGTAGTGGTTAAAATTTAAATGAAATAATTACATTTTATCAACGCACATAAATTAAGTTTAGACACGAACGTGCTAACAAAGCTATTGAAACTTTGGCTTTTATCAGCCTGAATAGCTAGGAACGCTTATAAATGACAGATCAACGAAAAGGACTTGCTAAGGACTCTAAATCTGAGTTGAACCAACGCTAATGGTCAAAAGCGAATTGTTAGATAGTTTAAATCAAGTCTTAACTAATGGAAATCAAGTGTTTGACGACGATTCTATGACCACTTCATCAATTGATTACATAGACATGGTCGAGATTGAATCTGAAATGTTAGTCTCAAAACAGTTGGAGATATCAATGAACAAAACGTATGCTCCAGAAATACTTTGAGGAACAGCTGGTAACACAAAAACAGTTAAAATTATTAATAAGTCGTTATGGCGAACTGCCAAATATGTCAATTGATAATCATGCAAAACCCAACGGCACTTTCCAACAATACGATAAAGAAACTGGTGAACGTTTATTTTATAGTAGCAAGATTAGCCCAACCATCATTTTTCAGTCAATTATGTTTCAATTTCATTCAGTCTCAAACAGTTGCTATGACTGGGCTTAACATATTTCATTAAAAACTACTTTGTATAATATATATTATGTAAACTAAAATTAAATAATTTTAAAGTCCACTTATTCACAGCCCCCTTCCTTCTTGAAACCGACCTTCAACAGTAATTCAGAACATTAATTTATGAAGACCTGTCGATACCTACTCGATTAAAATCGATTTAACTTGCTCATAATCTTATTTGAGTTTACAATAGTTTAATTATGTTAATTAATTTTAGATCAGATGACAAAAAAACTTCCTTGAATTAGTCACTCAGGAAGTTTTTTTGTCAGTTCTTATTGATTGCCTCATTTATATCGATCAATTCTTCTTTAGTTAAGTAACGCCATTGCCCTTCAGCAAGATTTCCGAGTTTAACATTCATGATTCGTTTCCGTTTCAAATTGACAACCTGATAACCAAGTTCTTGACACATACGTCTTATTTGTCGGTTTAACCCTTGATTTAAAATTAAATTAAAGCTTTTGTGACCAATCACTTCGACTTTTGTTGGCAAAGTGATTTGACGCTTATCTGCCACTGGGTTATAAATTTCAACCCCTGTCTCCATGTTTATGACAAAATCACCTTCGATTTTTTTATCAACCATTACTTGATATTCCTTATCATGACCATTCTCTTCCCTAAGGATTTTATTAACAATATCACCATCATTAGTCAGTAAAATCAACCCAGTGGAATCTTTGTCTAGCCTGCCAATCGGGAAGATCATTTCAGGATAATTCATAAAATCAGTTAAATTTCCAGCGACCGCTTGATCTGTTGTACTGGTAACGCCTTTTGGCTTGTGTAAAGCGATGTATACTTTCTCAGTTTTTAAAGCAACAGGATTGTCGTCAACTGCCACAACTTGACCAGGCATAACTCTTAGACCAACAACGGCTAACTCTCCGTCTACAGTGACTCGGCCCGCTTCAATTAAACGGTCAGCTTCACGGCGAGAACAATGCCCTGTATCGCTGATGAATTTGTTCAATCGTAGGCTATCCTTTGCCTCATGTTGAATGTGTTGCCCTTCATTTACTTGGTTTACTGATTTTTGACGTGCTTGTTTCATAATTTACTCCCTTTAACTTATCGATATAGTCTGTCTAGCTTCTGTAATTATAGCATAATTTTGATAGGTCTTATATATAGCAGATCTATTATTAACCACTTTTTTTATCTCTTGAGGTGTAATAGATTAGATTTGAATTGCAGTGTTACGTTTTAAAGGAGGAATAACATGACAATTAAAAAGAATAAATACACCACAAAATGACTTTTACGAGTATGTAAATGCTGAATGGCTGAAAACTGCCCAAATCCCCGCAGAAAAGCCAGCAACCAGAAGCTATAATCAATTAGTGGTCGATGTAGAAAAACGATTAATGGCTATAATTTTAAGCCATATTTGAAACATGAAGATGGTCATTCTGAAACTAAACTTACTCACTTTATCAATTTCTATCGATTGACAGCAGATGACAATCAGCGTAATCTGGCCGGCGCTGCCCCACTTCTCCCGCATTTAGAGAAAACAGAGCAGTTAACCAGCTTTGATGATTTACAAAAACAAATGCCGGTATGAAAAGTTCTGAAGAGGATGCGGATATACTGGCATCTTATAACCCACAAACAATGTCAAAAGTTACTGCCAACAGTTCCTATCTTGATTTTACTGAGACATTAACACAACTGGTTGGCGAAACACCGGCTCATTTAATTGTGACAAACTTGGCCTATTATCAAGCCTTTAATAATATTGTGAACCCAGAACACTTCAACAAACTTAACAGCCGGATAATTATAGTTGAAACCCTCTTTTTAAGTAACTACTTAAGTGAAGCTGTCTTAGGCAGTCAGGTAATTACCAAACCAGATAAAGTGACTTATTATTTAGCCACTGCCTACTTTGATCAAGCAGTTGGTAATTATTATGCTAAGCGTTATTTTGGAAAAGATGGTTCTAATTAATGAATAACCCACGAACATAAAGATGGCTCTTGGGTTATTTTATCTTAAATTTAGCTGATGTAATACCACACAATAGCAAGTAGGATATATATTAAGATGCGATACCCTAAATAATTATTATACTTTATAACTTGGGCTAAATTGGTTTTTAAAAGCATGACGCCAGATGGATAACGAGGGTCTTTGTAATACCATGAATCATTTTCCAAAGGCAAATTATCTTCTAGTGAGTAAAGAGTCATATTAATATAAGCTAATTCATCGAAAGATCGCTTATAGATCGCAACTGCTACGAGTAAGCAAATAATCATCCAAAACATTGGTAACCAACGTACCACATATAATACCAATGTAAACGTTAAAAATATTTGATAATAAAGCATATATCGCTGCTCTTTCATCAGAGATTGATTAGAGAGTTGTAACCATTCTCTGAAATCACTTTCACTCATCGCAGCCTCTCCTTCCATAGTTAACACTTAACTCATCGGCTCTCCAGCCAACTACTCAACTCTTTCCATAAATATTGTAACACGAGATACGGCTTAACTCTAGCTAGCATTTTCATAAAGGGACAGCTTAATGAAAAACAAAAAAAGAAAGGAAAGTAGTTTCCGCTACTTTCCCCCATAGGATGAAAAAAATTTAAACAAAATTATTGTGAACATTTACATGTTTAATATAACATCTCTGCCAAAATTAACCAAATCAAATTCTTCATGATGATATGCAGTTTTTGAAACGTTTTCTACTAGTAATATAACTAAACTGTTCATTCTTAAGATAAAAGTGATATCTTTTGCACTTCTTTTCAATTTCCCTTAATATAATGATATGGATAATATGTTTATTCGTAAAAAAGAATCAGAAAAGGACGTGACTAGATTGACTCTTTTAGCACTAGATGTTGGCGGTTCAGCCGTTAAACACGGAATATGGCATGAGGATGAACTGATAGAAAAAGATAGCTTCCCCACTCCACTTACGCGCAAATTATTTTACGAAGCGATCAATGACTTGATAGAAGCTAATCAAGATACCTACCAATTCTCAGGCATAGCTCTTAGTTGCCCTGGGGATACCGATGAAACTACGGGAATGGTCAATGGCTTTAGTTATGTCCCCTTTTTACATTTAGGTGAGTTTCAACAAGAATTTTCTGATGCCGTTGATTTGCCTGTCTCAATGCTCAATGACGCAAATAGTGCTGCTCTAGCCGAGATGACAATGGGCATTGGTGTTGGTCATCAGGAAGCTGTTTTCTTGATTATCGGTTCAGGTGTCGGTCTGGCTGTCGTCAAAGGTGGTGACATCACTACAGAAGGATCCGACAAAATTGACCAGTTAGATAAATTAGTGGCCGATGGTGTTAAGACCTTTAACAACAGCAAAGTTTCCCCTGTCCATATTGCAAGAAGAGTTTCCTTAAAGAAATTGAAACTGCCATCAGCGATTGATGGGAAAGATGTTTTTCAGTTAGCTGATGAAGGCGATCCTGTGGCAACTAAGGAAGTCGCTTCTATGTATTCATCTTTAGCTGAAATTGTGATTTCAATCAACGGGGCGTTCAAACCAGAATTGATTGGAATTGGTGGTGGTATCAGTAATAATAAAGACTTGCTACCTAGCTTAAAAAAAGCAGTTGCTGAGTTGCTAAAAGACCAGAGTGGATTGCTGACGATATTCAAAAACCTCTTTTATAATCAGGAAGACTTACCCCAACCTAATATTCAATTATGCCAATTTAAAAATGATGCCAATCTTCTTGGAGCTGTTATTCATTTTCAAAAAACCAAATAAACCTAAAAAGCCAGCCACTCTCCTTCGGAGGATGGCCGGCTTTTTATTAAATAGTGATAGCGGAAACTTCAGTCATAAAGGTTTTAACTTCCTGAGCTCTGTTTTCTAAAAATAAGTTAACTATTTTACTGCCAATAACAGCTCCGTCACAGCTTTTGACAAAGGCTTCGACATGCGCCTTCTGTGAAATTCCAAAACCAGCAAGAACGGGGACATCCGTCTGTTGGCTTAATGACGTTAAATAACTACCAACTGATAAATCAAAATCTTGTCGTTGCCCCGTCGTTCCGTTCACTGTCACAGCGTAGATAAACCCTTCTGCTTGGCTAACAAGTTCACTGATTCGTTCTTCTGGACTAGTCAAAGATACCAATTGAACAATGGCAATATCAGTTCCCTCTAAATGAGGTCGTAAATAATCCTGATGCTCAGCAGGTAAGTCTGGAATGATCAAGCCTTTTACTGTCGTATCTTTAATGGCAGAGATAAATTCTTCTACACCCATGGCATAAATCGGATTAAAGTAACTCATGATTACTAAAGGTGTTTGTACATGTGTTTTTTGAATCACCTCAATAATCCCTTGAAGGGTAACCCCTGCCTTTAAAGCTTTTAAACC
This sequence comes from uncultured Vagococcus sp., assembly GCF_963518325.1. Taxonomy (NCBI): domain Bacteria; kingdom Bacillati; phylum Bacillota; class Bacilli; order Lactobacillales; family Enterococcaceae; genus Vagococcus; species uncultured Vagococcus sp. The sequence goes on from NZ_CAUQJB010000006.1 coordinate 6,441, forward strand.
GGCTGTTTGAATTACTGGGCCATCCGCTACAGGATCGGAGAATGGTATACCGATCTCAATGGCACTGACATTTGCTGCCTCCAATAACTGTAGCTCATCCTCCAATTGATCCAATCCCTGTGCACCAGCCATTATATAAGGAACAATCAGCGCGTACCCATCATCTCTGATACCTTTTAAATGTGTTTCCAATGATTTAACCATGAACTTGATCTCCTTCAAAACGTTCTTTAATTTGAGCCACATCTTTATCTCCTCGACCAGATAAACAGATAATCATTGATTTGTCTGGTCCTAATTTTGCTGCCAATTCTACAGCGTAAGCAATGGCATGAGAGCTTTCTAAAGCAGGGATAATCCCTTCTGTTTGGCAAAGCAATTGAAATCCTTCTAAAGCCTGGTCATCGGTGATGCTGACATAGCGAGCTCGACCTAAATCGTCAAAATAACAATGTTCTGGACCCAAGCCAGGATAATCCAGGCCTGCTGAAATTGAGAATGCCTCTTCGATTTGCCCGTTTTCATCTTGTAATACTTTCATTAAAGCTCCGTGTAAGACACCTTCTTTTCCTTTCGTAATGGAGGCAGCATGCTGTCCCGATTCCAGACCTAATCCAGCTGCTTCCACACCGTACATAGCCACTTGTTGGTCATCGACAAAGGGATAAAAAAGTCCCATGGCATTGCTACCGCCGCCCACACAAGCTACTAGTGCATCGGGCAAATTACCGTCTAAAGCTAAAAACTGTTGGCGAGCTTCCTTACCGATGATACTTTGATAATCACGGACGATTTCAGGGAAAGGATGGGGACCTAAAACTGAGCCCATCACATAGTGAGTGTCCTCAACATTAGCAACCCAAAATCGCAAGGCTTCATTTACGGCATCTTTCAAGGTTTGACTTCCTGATTCGACACTTACAACTTTGGCCCCTAGTAATTCCATTCGGAAAACATTTAGAGCCTGCCGTTCAACATCTTTTGCCCCCATAAAAATAGTGCACTCCATGTTGAATAGTGCTGCCACTGTGGCTGTGGCCACACCATGCTGACCAGCCCCTGTTTCTGCGACAACTTTTTGTTTTCCCATCCGTTTAGCCAGTAGTACCTGACCCGTTGTATTATTAATTTTATGGGCACCAGTGTGATTCAAATCTTCTCGTTTTAAATAAATTTTGGCTCCCCCTGCTGCAGCAGTTAGTCGTTCAGCAAAATAAAGTGGGGTTTCTCGACCTACATACTGTTTTAAATAATAGTCAAGTTCTGCTTGAAAAGCACTATCTTCTTTTGATTCTGCGTAGACCGTAGTTAATTCTTTGACAGCTTTCATCAATGATTCTGGCACAAATTGTCCACCATATTGGCCGTAAAACCCATTTTTTGTCGGTGCTTCGTAATTCATTTGTTTATTCCCCTTTCGCCTTTGCGATAAATTCGATTATTTTTGACGGGTCTTTTTGCCCATCTGTTTCAACCCCTGATGAGACATCCACTCCATAAGGTTTAAAATATTGAATAGCCTCTCGGATGTTTTCAACGTTTAAACCACCTGCGATGAAGATACGCTCCATGGGTAAACTTTCTGGGTTAATCCCTTGCCAATCAAAAACGTGGCCACTGCCGCCCTCATAGGCATCACCAGGAGCATCTAGCAAAAAAGTCACATGCTCAGGATATAAAGCCATCTCAGATAACTCCTCCCCTGTTCTTAGTGTGAGAGCTTTGAGAACAGGAACATCAATGTTCGCTATTAAAGCCGAACTTTCTTGACCGTGCAGTTGAACCACATCAAGTGGGACTGCATTGACTGCTTCCGTGATTTCAGTCAATGAGGGATTAACAAAAACACCTACAGTCTTTACATTATTAGGGATACACTTGGCTAACTCTTGAGCCTCTTTAACGCTAACTTGTCGGCGACTTTCGGCAAATACTAAGCCAATATAATCAGCACCGGCTGTCACAGCTGCCTCAATATCTCTCTTGTGCCTTAAGCCGCAGATTTTGACCTTCATCTTGACACCTGTAAACTATCTGCTACAGCTCTAGGATTTTCAGCTCGCATCAATGTTTCTCCGACTAATACTCCATTAAAGTGGGCCGTTAAGCTAGCTACTTCAGTTGAATCACGAATTCCAGATTCGCTGAAATAGATCGCAGACGTGGTGAATTCTGGCCCTAACTGATGACTGACATCCAAGGAAACCTCAAATGTTGCTAAGTTACGGTTGTTAACACCAATTAACTTTGCGCCCAGGGCCTCGGCAATTTTCAGCTCCTCGAGATTGTGAACTTCAACAAGGGCTTCTAAGCCCAAATCTGTGGCTACCTGATATAAGCGAATCAAGCTTTCCTGATCGAGGGCAGCCACAATTAATAAAACAATAGAAGCCCCAGCATTACGAGCACGAATAAGTTGTTTTTCGTCAATCATAAAGTCTTTGCACAAAATTGGTAAGTCAATTTGAGCGGCGATCTCTTTCAAATCCGTGATAGAACCTTTAAAAAATTGTTCATCCGTCAATACAGAAATAGCACTAACCCCAGCTTTTTCGTAAGCCTTTGCTTGTTGGATAATATCGACACTTACCTTTATTTCGCCTTTAGAAGGAGAAGCGCGCTTAACTTCCCCAATCAGGTGCATTTGTTGTAATCGTCCTTTAACGGTGTCATACAAAGCAGGGCGTTTTTTTACAGCAATTAGTTCTTCCGCTGGCAACTGAGCTACTTCTTCTCGTTTCACGTCAATAATCTTAGATAAAAAATTGTTCATTGTTTAATTTCCTACTTTCAAATTTGCTTGAAATGCTAATAAATCGGTTAATACTTGATAAGCAGCCCCGCTTTGCAAGAGCTGATTAGCCTCATGCACGCCTTCTTGCACTGAGCTGACTTTATCGCCAGCAAATAATCCCAGACCAGCGTTAAGCAAAACGGTATCGTAATAAGGACTTTTGTGGCCTTTTAAGACGTTTAACAGGATCTCTGCATTCTCGTAGGCATCACCACCTTGAATAGCCTCATAATCATAATATGGGAGCCCCACATCTTCCGGTTTTAATACATGACCAGTGATTTTCCCTTCAGCCAATAAAACATAATGAGTCTCACCAGCTAAAGAAGCTTCATCCATTTCATAAGGCCCATTTACAACGATTGCTCGTTTCCGACCTAATTTTTGAATCGTCTCCGCTGTTTTTTTCAATAAACTACGACGGTTAATTCCCATTAACTGATATTCCAAAGCGACCGGATTAGTTAAGGGACCGATCAAATTCATAATTGTTGGTGTGCCAAGTGTTTTACGAGCAGGCATTACATATTTCATTCTCGGATGAACATGGGGGGCAAATAGAAACGTCAAATTAATTTCAGCAAGTTGTTGAGCCTGCTGTTCAGCAGAAACTAAAAAGTCAATTCCTAATGCCTCGCAAGTGTCAAAACTGCCAGCTTTACTTGAAATACTGCGGTTGCCAGTTTTTGCCACTTTCATCCCCGCTGCAGCTAATACAAACGCAGCGGTTGTGCTGATGTTAAAACTATTAGATAAATCCCCACCGGTTCCACAATTACAAATCGTATCCGTCAATTCGGTGTCAATTGGCACTGAGAATTCACGGATTGTTTCAGCTAATCCTGCCATTTCTTCTGCTGTCTCCCCTTTTATTTTTAACCCAATGAGTAAGGCGCCGATTTGAGCCTCACTTAATTCGCCTTTAAATAATTGTTGGGAAAGACTCTTCATCTCTTCTAATTCAAGATTTTCCTGTTCATATAGTTTGATCATTAATTCGTTCATCTGAATTTCCTTCTTTCTCAATAATTAACGTCATAAAATTCTTTAATAAGGCTAGTCCATAATCAGTTCCAATGGACTCAGGATGGAATTGCAAGCCGTAGACGGGTAAATTTCGATGTTTTAAAGCCATGATTTCCTGATCATCTGCTGCTACCCCGAGGATGTTTAGTTCATCCGGTAAAGTATCTGGTCGTAGGACCAAGGAATGATAGCGCATGATATCGAATTCATTGGGCAAACCTGCTAGCAATTGATCTTCTTTTTGACAAATCATCGTAGACACTTTGCCATGGCGTATTTCATTGGCTTGAGTAATCAAACCACCATAATATTGGGCAATGGCTTGATGACCTAAACAAATGCCTAACAGTGGTTTTAAATTAGCAAAGTGAGCAATTAATTTTTTCATCTCGCCTGCATCCTCTGGTCGCCCTGGGCCAGGAGAAAAAACAATACCTTGAGCTTCTTCGGCCATCTCCCAAAGATCAGCAGCATCATTGCGACGGACGATAACTTCGCCAAAAGGGCTTAAATAATGATGTAAGTTATAAGTAAATGAATCGTAGTTATCAACAAGTAAAATCATAGTTGTAAACCTCCACTAGTGCTTTAGCTTTGTGCAACGTTTCTTCGTATTCTTTTGTCGGATTAGAATCATGAACCACCCCAGCACCTGCTTGTACATGAGCCACTCCCTGATGTAACACCATCGTTCGAATAGCAATCGCAAAGTCAGCTTTTCCTGAGTGAGTTAAATAACCCACCGCCCCACCATAAACATTCCGTTTAACAGGTTCCATTTCGTAAATTCGTTGCATGGCTCGAATCTTTGGTGCGCCACTAACAGTGCCTGCTGGTAAGGTAGCTTTAAGTGCATCCATAGCACTTACATCAGAACGCAAGCGACCTTCGACTACTGAAACCAAGTGCATCACATAACGATATTTTTCGACTACTAAGTAAACTGGGACCGTAACTGAGCCAACCTCGGCAATCCGACTGATATCATTACGACTTAAATCGACTAGCATCTTATGCTCGGCTAATTCTTTTTCATCCTGAGCCAACTCTTCTGCTAACACCTGATCCTCACGGATGCTTCCGCCCCGCTTACGGGTACCTGCAATCGGGTTAGTTAATACTTTATCTCCCTGAACACTAACAAGACTTTCAGGAGAGGACCCAATAATGGTTGTGTCACCAAAATCAAGATAATACAAGTAGGCTGAAGGATTACTTAATCGCAACCCCCGATAATAGTCAAAGCTCTCACTAGTAAATTTGGCTGACAGTCGTTGTGATGGTACAACTTGAAAAAGATCACCTGATTGGATTAGCTCTTTACTTTTTAAAACAAGACCTTCATACTCTTTTTGACTAAGGTTGCTTGTAAACGTTAAAGGCTCTAGATTTATTTTTTTCTGTTCATCTAAATGAGGTTCTTTTAATTGGAGAACCATCTCTTGTAAACTCTTTTCCAAAACAGCTTCACTTCGCTGAGAATACAGATTGTCTTGAACCAATGTGACTTGTTCCTTAAGGTGATCAAATACCACAAACGATTCATAGACATAAAAGTGGCAATCCGGAATGCCTAACTGATCCGTAGGTATCTCCCCAACCGATTCATATAAGGCACAGACGTCATAGCCTACATAACCGATAGCCCCTGCTTCAAAAGGGAGTGTCGTGGACTCACCCTCTCGATTTAAAAATGACTCAATTGCTTTTAACGGATCTTTCACTTCTTCAATTCGATCATCGATTCTTAATTCATGACCAAAGGTCCTAATTTCATGAACTGGATCAACCCCGACAATTGAATAGCGTGCCTGATTTTTATCTCGAGGAATACTTTCCAGTAAACTCTTTTTCATTCCTTTTAATCGTAAATAAATACTTATAGCTGTTAAACAGTCCGCAGACATCGTCTTAATCTTTCTCATTTCTCAAGCATCCCTTCTTAATATACCTAGTATTATTCCTATCAACCTATCCAGCTTTAACCAAATCAACAGATTGACTACCTCTGATTTAACCAGATTTTTCTGGCGACCTACAAAAAAATAAAAAAAGCCCTCAAATGATTATTAATAATCATTTGAGGGCGAATTTCACTCACGGTGCCACCTCAATTTGGATAAATATATCCATCTCAACGGTTATCTAACAATAACCTGCTCTATAACGGGAGCTCCCGTAAATCCCTACTATTACTTCAAGATTTCACTAACAGGCCCATTCCTTCTTCTTTTGCTATTAGCTCACACCACCGCTAACTCTCTGAAAGCAACCAATAAAAAGTACTCTTCCTGCTTGACGCATTATTGTATTCAATTAAAATAAAAAAGCCCTCACACTTATTTTCTGATGAAAATAAGGACGAGAAACCCGCGGTACCACCTTAATTGATTGACTAGTCAATCCACTTAGTGATTCTGATAACGGATAATCATCCGAATGTGCTTACTAGCTTTCAGCACTTAGCTCAAAAGTCCATTCATAATTGTGATTTACTAACTCTCAGCCCCGCTAGCTCTCTTGAAAATCAATCAATTATTACTAATCTTTCTCATCGCCTGTCTTTTGTCTAATATTACTCGACTGAAGATTAAAAGTCAATGATAATTACTTATTTTATTTAACCTTAACTTCAAAAAACGTTTACAACCCTATAAAAACAAACAAACCAGTATTGCAATCATTTACTGGTTTGTTTGTTTTCAGTTAAAAAGATAACTTCTTTCGTATTCTGATTACGTTTAAGTAACTCATTAAATACCAAGGCTTTAAGTAAGTCATACTCCACTTCATTGATTCGTTGATGGCTGATAAGACTGTTCATAATCGCCTTTTCGATAATATCAAGACCTGATATCAATTCAGTTTTATCAATGACACTTAGTTTCCTAGTTAAGTGATAATGATCCGTTTCAATAATATAATCAAACGCCACTAAGGCCTCAATAAAAATATTGCTACGACTTCTTCTAGGTTGTTGACCATCTTGAATTAAGCTTAACTGTTTGCCGGCCATTTCAAGAAAATAATTGGCATTGACATCGCCAAGCTTCTCAAACAACTGTTGGCCCTTTGGTGTTATTGGCAAGCCTGAAAAATAATTAGCTAATCCGATAGGTTTATTATCAAGCCCATCAATATCAATAAATAAGTAATGACCACATTTTTGACAAGTTGACATCACGGGGCTAACAGTTTTAGTTGGTAAAGCAATTATGCGAGTAAGATCCTTTTGCTTCAATCGTGACACACTGTACGTGATGAGCCAAGGATTGTTTTTTAAAAGTGGAAATTCGCTTAATAAATAGTAACTTAATTCAGCCGTTATAGTCGTAGCCAGTTCAAGCAATTTTTTTAGTCTTTCAACTGATACCTCAGGAACTAAACTAGAGTATAAACGTTTATCCCTTTCAATTAACTTGTGACTAACAAACAATTCCATTTCCCGGTCTGCCTTTGGCCAAGAGATTGCTCTTTTTATCTCTTGCATACTAGCTCCACTATCTTGAGAAGACAGCCAGTTATGTATTAATCCTAGCTGATTTAAATTAATCAACTCAAAGGCGTCGGTTTGTTTTAAAAATGGTACTTTAACCATTTCAAACATATCATCACTCCATCTATCGTTTTTATCTTTCTAAATAGCCGGCGGATTTTATTAATAGAGAACCGGACAGTTTACATAATAAAATTATGTAAACTGTCTAGCTCGAAAATAAAAGAGCAACTCACAGATTCAAGTTGCCGCTTTATCTCTTTATTTGAATGCTTCAGTTAATTGCGGCACTACTTGTTTTTTACGCGATACGACGCCTGGCAAATGAGCAACCCCATTAACCAAGGTTGTACCAAAAGCTGCTTCAACTGTAGATTGGTGGTCCCCTACGACAATAATCGCAGAATCACTAGCCAAAATATTTGTCACGACTAAAATAAATAAATCATAGCCACCTTCTGTATTTTGCGCGGCCATTGCCGCTTCCAAAGCTGCTTGACGAGCTAGGACTTCATTCACATCAACAGTGTTAACCTGACCAATTCTAATTTGTTTATCGCCCATTGGGAAATTTTTAGCATCTGTATTAAGTAGCTCATCTTCTGTTTTCGTGCTTAAGTTTGTTCCTGCCTTGAGCATCTCTAAACCATAAGCCTCGATGTCGACTTGAGCAATTACCGCTAATTCTTTTGCCGCCGCAACATCTTCTGCTGTACACGTTGGTGATTTAAACAACAGTGAGTCAGAGATGATAGCTGATAACATTAAACCTGCAATATTTTGTGGAATATCAATGCCATGCTCTTTAAATAATTTTAGCAGAATTGTATTAGTACATCCGACTGGCTCTGCACGATAATAAAGAGGATTCGCTGTTTCAAAATTGGCAATCCGATGGTGATCGACCACGGCCAATACTTCCAAATCTTTAATATCGCTCACACTCTGCTGCGCCTCGTTGTGATCCACAAGCATAACTTGTGACACTTCATTAGCAGCCGTCTCAATGACGCGTGGAGCAGCAGTCTTAAAATGAGTTAAGGCATAATCCGTTTCTTCACTTGTCGTTCCTAAAGCGACCGCTTCAGCGTCGACCCCCAGTTGTTGTTGTAAATAAGCAAATGAAATCGCTGATGTAATAGCATCAGTATCGGGGTTTTGGTGCCCGAAAATTAAAACTTTAGACATAAATATGACTCCTTTATTCTTTATTTTTTAAACGAGAAATGTAATTCTCATTATTCACATACTGACCAAACTCATCAAAAAAGTGTTTGATTCGTGGGACTTCCAGTTTTTCTTTACGGTAAACAAAGGCAAGTTCCAATTGAATCGGTGGTTCAAAAGGGATGGCCCTAAGAACGCCCTCGCCTTGGTGTGCTTGGAAAAAAGAACGAGGCAAGGCGGTATTCGTGCCGGTTTCATTACTAAAACGGAACATTTGATCGGGTTTTGTAAAATGAGCCACACTTTCTGGTAAAGTTAAACCACGCTTTTCAAAGGCCGCCTGAATCACTTGGGAAACGAAATAACTTTTAGGGTAAGATACCCAAGGGAAAGCCACTGCTTCGTCAAAGCTAATACTTGTTTTGTCACTCAATTCCTCGTTATGGTGTAAAAAGAGTAGCTCATCATGAATGATATTACGGGAAGCGAAATCTTTGTGTTTCAGTAAGACACCAGTAGGCAAGTAAAGAATTGCAATGTCAATACGGTTCTTTTCCAGAAACTCCCAGACTTCTTTTCGACCAACCATAAAGAGGGTTACTGCTATTTCCGGGTATTCTTTGAAATACTCTGTGATAAATTTAGTGAAGACCTTATCTTCGACAGAAGCAGAAATCCCAATTGTTATTTTCCCTCGAGTACTGGAGTTCTCATCATGAATGCGCTCAGTAGCTTCTAATAAGACTTCGTAAATCGATTCAACTGTTTCTTTCATGATTAAACCAGCTTTTGTTAGATGCAGTTGTTTGCCCACCGTATAAAAAAGACTAGCTTCCAGTTTGGCTTCTAATTTTTTTATTTGTTGAGTCAACGCCGGTTGAGTAATGCCTAAAAGTTGAGCTGTCTTAGTGTAATTTAAAGTCTCTGCCAGTTGCAAAAAATAAGCAAACGCCCGTGAGGAAATTAATTTACTCGGGTGATCTTTCATCGACGAACCTTCTTTCTATCAAAGCTTTTTATCCCTAAACACTTGTATATTGTATCATAATTATAGCCAATTAGACATTCGTTTTAAGCCACTCCTCAAAAAAACAATCATTTTTCTCTCAGAGAAAAATGATTGTTGGCTATTCTTTCCATTTAGCTACTTTATCTGGATTTTTTTCAATCCAGTTTTTAGCTGCTACTTCGGGGTCTTCCCCTTTGTTGATTTGTAACATGACTTCTTCCATATCGGTTTCTTCCCATTGAAAATTATCTAGTACTCGATAAACTTCTGGTAAGTCCTCTTTGAGCCCTTGACGAACAATCGTATTAATAGACTCTTTTCCACCAAAACTATTTTCAGGATCATCCAGATACTTTAAATCATGTTTGGCAAACTTCCAATGTGGTGACCAGCCAGTTACGATGATGTCTTCTTTGTTGCGTATGGCTTGGTCTAAAGCGACAGTCATGACACCTGAAGAGGAAGTATCAATGGTCCAGTCTTTTAAATTAGGATAATCCTCCAACGCTTTTTCAGTCGCCATCACGACACCAGCGCCAGGTTCAATCCCAACAATTGTTTTTTTAGCCTCATCATCTAAGTCAGCAATCGAATCCACGTCCATATACGTTGGCACAACTAAACCCACACGAGCTGTTGGCAAATTCACACCTAAATTATCCACTCGGTCTTTAAACTTCTTGTAGTGAGCGCCGCTTGTATTTGGCAACCAAGCTGCCACCATTCCATCGGCTTCTCCCTTCGCCACAGATTCCCACATAATAGCATTATCTAGAGGCGTTAAAGAAACGTTATAGCCCATTTCTTCAATTACTTGAGCAATTACATTAGTTGATGCTAATTCTGTGTCCCACTCTACGTATACAAGAGACACGTCTCCTTTACTATCATTTTGTTTTTGGCCACACCCACTAAGGACGAGGGCAAATAAACAAAATAAAACCATTAGCCATTTAGTTTGTTTCACAGAAAAACTCCTTTTAACCTTCATATTTGTCCTTATTTAAGTATTGCGTAAAGCGGTCGATAATGATTGCAAGAATCACAATAGCTACGCCACTCACAAAACCATTTCCAACTTGGGCACGCTGTAAGGCTGAAAGGACGCCACGTCCTAAACCAGGTGCACCAATCATTGAAGCGATGACTACCATCGATAATGCTAGCATAACTGTTTGGTTTATTCCTGCCATAATCGTATTCTTCGCCAATGGCAGTTCTACTTTAAAGAGTTTTTGCCATCCAGTACTACCAAAGGAATCAGAAGCTTCAACTAATTCAGTCGGCACTTGACGAATTCCCAGATTAGCGAATCGAACAGTCGGCGGTAAAGCGAAAATAACCGAGGCAAAGACCCCAGGAACAACGCCGATTCCAAAAAATGCGACAGCTGGGATCAAATAAACAAAGCCGGGCATCGTTTGCATAAAGTCAAGGAAAGGTGTCACAATTGTCTGCACTTTATCCTTTTTAGCCATCAAGATCCCTAATGGTACACCAATGATGACAGAGACTAAACTTGACACAATAACCAAGGTAATAGTGTTCATCAAATCGTTCCACAGTTGCTGATTATAAATGAATAATAGCCCAATACCACTGAAAGCAGCTAACCCCCATTTTTTACCAGAGGCAAAATAAGCGGCAACTACGATAAGAATGATGAAAATAAAGGGAGGAATCATCACCAGTAACGATGTGAAAGAGTCCATAATAAACTGTCCCACTACTTGAATGATTCTAAAGAACCCGGCGAAACTTTCCGTTAGCCAATCGACAAAGATTGTCACCCATTTAGCAACAGGTAGTTTTGTCATCATAATTGTTTTATTCATTATTAGTCACCCCATTTGTTTTAGTCAGAGCCGCAACAATCGCACCTCTAATAATAATCCCTAATAGCCGACCATTGTCAGTCACAGCTACTGGAGCAGGTGAATCATGAATTAAATCAAAAATCTCATTTAATAGCGTATCTCGCTCAATTGCAATGATATCTGTTCGCATTACATCAGCTAAAGGCAAGTCCTCTTTCTGAGCTCTTAAGGCATCGTCAACAGTTACATAACCTTTTAATTGACGTTTTCGATCCACAGCAATTAGTAAACTGACTTCGGATTTTCTAATACGGCTCAAGGCCACATTTGGTCCATCAACATCGATGTTTGTCGTAATCCCAGGAATCATGATACTCTCAGCCGTTAAGACTTTCGAACGGTCGATGTCTTCAATAAAACTTTCCACATAATCATTGGCAGGATTTTTCAATATCTCTTCACCAGTGCCAACTTGCATGATTTCTCCATCTTTCATTAAAGCAATTCGATCACCTAAACGTAAGGCTTCGTTTAAATCATGAGTAATGAAAATAATAGTCTTTTTAACAGTCGCCTGCAAGTCCAATAGTTCATCTTGCATTTCATGACGAATCAGCGGATCTAAAGCGGAAAAAGCTTCATCCATCAGTAAGATTTCTGGATTATTTGCTAAAGCACGGGCCAGGCCAACTCGCTGTTGCATCCCCCCTGATAATTGATTGGGAAACTGATCTTTATACGGTAACAAGCCTGAATTTTCCAAAGCTTGAAGTGCTTTTTGCTCTCTTTCCACTTTAGGTATTCCACGAATTTCCAAACCAAACTCCGTATTTTCGAGAATTGTTTTATGAGGGAATAGCCCAAAATTCTGAAAAACCATGCTCATTTTAGTCCGCCGTGCGTCTCTTAACCCTTCTTTATCTAAAGTCGAAATATTTTGATCATCAATAAAAATATTCCCATCTGTTGGCTCAATTAAACGATTCAATAAACGAATCAACGTCGACTTACCGCTACCGGATAACCCCATAATAACAAAAATTTCTCCTTCTTCAACCTCGAAATTTACGTTATAGACCCCAACTGTTGCTCCTGTAGCTTTTAAAATTTCTGTTTTACTTTTACTTTGCTTTGTCATCGACAAAGCCTGTTTTACTTTTTTACCGAAAATTTTGGTTAAATTTTCAATTTTTACTTTTGGCAAATTAGTTCCTCCAACTAAACTTATTCTCTTACATTCCATGTAAAAGTGACTTATCAACCATATAACGATATAGTCACTTTGTCAAAAAAACCTGTTAATTATTCACGATAATTACAAGTTTAACCACCGATGTTAGACGTTTTCATACTTGTTACAAGAGGATTTACAAGATGACGAAAAAGAGACTGCATAAATCAGGATAACTGACTTATAGTAGTCTCTTTTTATTCTTATCACTAACTATTCTTCCGGATAAAACAACTTTTCAACTTGTTGATTAGATAAATCATTGCCTACAAAGTAAAGTAAATCATCAACCAATAATTGGGCGTAAGGTCCTGGGGAGACAAATAATTCATTCTCACGATTAATCGCAATCAAGGTGGCTGTTGTCTGTTGCCACAGGTTAATATCTGCCACAGTCTCATTTAAATAACGACAATCTTCTGTCACTTTCACGTGAAAAGGATTTAATGGATTAGTTGTATAAAAATTGTCAGTTTGAGTCAACAATTGATTTAAGGCACCAGCAAAAAAACTAAGTTCTTCCTGTTGGCGAATCATACTGTCTTCCAACATGGCTTTTAAATCTCCGATTGACTGAACATCATGATATTGTTCCACAAATTCTCTCGCTAAAGTTGTGGAAGCTACCGTAAAGCCACTGCCGTGCTTTACTTTCACAATATCTAAATCAACAAGGACCGTTACAGCTTTGCGAGCAGTTTCTGGAGAAACATTGTAATAGCTGGCTAGTTTTGAACGGGCGTGTAGTTTATCTCCCACTTGGAATTCATTTTGTGAAATGCGTTTTGCTACGTCCACCGCTACTTTTTGATAACGTGAGCGACGGGCTTTCGGCTGATTTAAGATAGGACTTCCCTCCTGTTGAAGTGAATAACAGCTTGCTCATCAAGCCACTCAATTAATTTGAGCTCGACGATGGCATCTCCTTTTAGGGGGACTTTATCAAGGAGTTCCAGTCCTTGTTGAGTGAGAGCTGCCCCCATGTGCCAATCTTCCTGAACAAAATAGTGATAGCTTGCTAGAATTCGTTTATTGCCCATTAAGGGTTGTTTTAAACTTTGAGTCACCTGTTTATCTGCCATTATTTCTTCGATGCGTTGATCTTCAGGTTCCAAAATAGCTAAACAAAACAGCAACTCCTTTTTTAATTCTACCTGATAAATGGCGATCAATGACTGACGATCATTCCATAGAACTTCTAAAACGGCTCTTCCTTGAGATAAATCTAAACGTTCAAGGTTATAAGCGTATCTAACTAATGCATGAAAGGTCATAAAATAATTGGTCGAATCATAGGTGTTTAAGGGTGAAACATAGGCCACTGGTAAAGACTCATACGTATTCCCAATCGACAGTTGATAGTTGATCTCAAACTGTAAAAAGAGTAAAAATTGCATAGTAGGATTACTCCATGCCATTTTTAAACTCATTCCATCATTAAATCCCATGGGTATGACATTGGTTAACACGATAAAGAGACCAATGATTGAAAATAGCTGGGTATAAATTGATGGAAATAGAATCAGAAGCAGCAAACTGATGATAGCATTAGCTAGGACCCCTCCAAGTAAATACAATTTAAAAGGATAGTTAGTTGTCTCGTAAGCTGGCGGACGCATTAGACACTGTCCTAGAGTCCCTGGTACCTTTTGACGTCTGAAAGAAATACTTTCTTCCTGCCAAACCCACAAGTATGACAGAACCCGATAACTAACCATTGTATAGCCTGTCATATAGCCGAAAAAACCATGGCCGGCTTCGTGAATCACAATATGAAACAAATAAAATAATGGCAGTAGAATAGCTAGTGTGATTGTCTCATAAACAGACAGTGATTGAGATGTTAAATAAAATCCAACATAATAGCCCATTGCCCCCCCAACCATCAATGAGATGACGATGGAAACCACTTTTTTTAATGAATGACTCATAGTTAACTTACTCCCATTCTATATATGAATTGATACTGTCCAATTATATCGCACAAGCAAAAAAAAAGCACCAAGCAATTCGCTTGGTGCCAGAAGATTAACGACCGTAAGTTTGAGTTGCATATCCTTGATAATCGTTGACATGAAGAATATCTTGAGCATTTTTAACCCGTTCTTGAGTTGGTGGATCAATACCCAATAATGGATAATCCAGACCAAGTTCATCCCACTTGTAGATCCCCATTTTGTGATAAGGCAAAATTTCAACCTTATCAACATTGTTTAGTGTTTCAATAAACGCATTCAACCGAATTAGATATTCATCGTAATCCGTCCGTTCAGGAACTAGTACGTGACGAATCCAAACCGGTTTACCAATTTCAGATAAATATTTAGCCATTTCAAGAATGTTTTCATTTGTATTCTGAGTAAGCACTTTATGTCCCTCTGCATCGATATGCTTGATATCAAACAACAATAAATCCGTGTACTTCATAAGTTCTTGGAATTCACTAAAAAAAGGTTCTTCTCTAGTAAAAGGCTTGCCACAAGTGTCAATGGTTGTGTGAATGCCTTCTGCTTTAGCTTTTTTAAAGAGATCTGTTAAGAAACCAAGCTGTAGCAATGGTTCACCACCACTGACTGTTATACCACCTTTTTCACCCCAATAACTCCGGTATCTAATTGCTTCAGCCAAAACTTCATCTGCTGTGACTTCACGTCCGCCGACACCGATTTTCCATGTATCTGGGTTATGACAAAACTGACAACGCATGCGGCATCCTTGAGTAAAAACAATAAAACGCACGCCTGGTCCGTCAACGGTACCAAAACTTTCTGTTGAGTGAATTCTTCCTACTGCTGTCTCTGCCATCTCTCTTCCTCTTCCCCTATTTCAAAAGGGATGACTTGGCTTAGTCACCCAGTCACCCCTTCAAGTTTATTTTAAGTTTAAAACTTTTTACTAATAGTTGCTAGTATTTTGATTTAATCATCCGTCAATACTAATCTTACATGTGGTCATGTGAAGTTCTAGCAATAACATCTGCTTGTTGTTCCGGCGTTAAATCACGGAATTTAACAGCGTAACCAGATACCCGAATAGTTAAGTTAGGGTATTTTTCTGGATGTGCTTGAGCATCCAATAACAATTCATTTGTAAAGACGTTGACGTTTAAATGGTAACCGCCATTATTGAAATAACCATCCATGACATTACGCAAGTTGTTAATACGTGTGTTGTCATCTTTACCTAAACCATTAGGATTAATCGTTTGGGTATTAGAAATACCGTCTAAAGCATGAGTATAATCCAAGCGAGCTGTCGAATTAAGTGAGGCCAACAAGCCATTTTTCTCACCTAAGTATTGGCCATCTTGATAACTTGGATTAGCCCCTGGAGCCAAAGGTTTCCCTGCACGACGTCCATCTGGTAAGTTACCAGTTGCTTTACCGTAAACAACATTTGACGTAATTGTCAATAAAGAGGTTGTCGGTGTAGAGTTACGGTAAGTATGTTGACGTTTAATTTGTGTCATAAAGTAGTTTAAGATCCAGTTAGCCATATCATCAGCTTCTTCTTGATCATTCCCATATGTTGGGAATTCATTCATTGGTTTGTAATCAATCGCAAGACCATTTTCATCACGAATGACTTGGACATTCCCGTGTTTGATTGCCATGATGCTATCAGTCGCATGTGAAATACCAGCGATACCTGTTGCGAAAGTCCGTTTTAAATCACTTTCCATAAAGGCCAATTGTGGTGCTTCATAAGCGTATTTATCATGCATGTAATGAATAACATTTAGTGTATTAACGTAAAGTTCAGCTAACCAATCTAAAATATCTTTATAACGATCCATGAATTCATTAAATTCTAATGTATCACCAGTCATTGGACGGAATTTAGGCGCAACTTGCGCTTTTGTCATCTCGTCTACCCCACCGTTAATAGCATATAAGACAGCTTTTGCTAAGTTAGCACGAGCACCAAAGAACTGCATGTCTTTACCCATAACAGTTGCAGATACACAACAAGCGATAGCACAGTCATCAGATCCCCAGTTAGCACGTAGTAGATCATCGTTTTCAAATTGAATAGATGAACTTTCTTTGGCAATCTTAGCCGCAAACGTTCTGAAGCCTTCTGGTTCATGAGATGAATACAAAACAGTTAAGTTTGGTTCTGGTGAAGGACCCATGTTAGTTAAAGTATGTAAAATACGGAAATCACTCTTCGTTACTAATGAACGTCCATCTAATCCCATACCAGCAATTGATAATGTCGCCCAAATTGGGTAACCGGAGAATAATTGATTGTATTCTGGCGTTCTAGCAAATTTAACCATGCGTAGTTTCATGATTAAGTGGTCAATCATTTCTTGAGCTTCAAACTCAGTAATAACACCATTGTCCAAGTCACGTTGGATGTAAATGTCTAAGAAAGCTGAAACTCGGCCAATAGACATTGCAGCACCATTTTGAGACTTAATTGCAGCAAGGTAACCAAAGTATAACCATTGGATAGCTTCCTGAGCGTTTTTAGCAGGTTTAGAAATATCAAAGCCATAACCAGCTGCCATTTCTTTAATTTGACCTAATGCACGGTATTGTTCCACGATTTCTTCACGTAAACGAATCACGTCATCAGTCATCACTTTATTACCAGTGTTCGCATGGTCTTTTGATTTTTCTTTCATCAAGAAGTCAATTCCATATAATGCTAAACGGCGGTAGTCACCAATAATACGGCCACGTCCATAAGCATCTGGTAACCCAGTAATAATTTTGTTTTTACGAGCAGCTCTCATTTCAGGTGTATAAGCATCAAAAACACCTTGATTATGTGTTTTGCGGTAATCCGTGAAGATGTGTGTCATTTCTTCGTCAACTTCATAACCATTTGCTTTTAAGGCATTGTTCGCCATGTTAATACCACCGAAAGGCGCAAAGGCTTGTTTTAACGGCACATCAGTTTGTAAGCCAACAATTTTTTCTTCTTCTTTGATTAAATAGCCAGGTTTATGAGATGTTACGGTAGCTGGAATATTGTTATCCATATCGTAAACACCATTTTTTTCATGTTGAACATCGAATAATTCTTGTAATTTTGTCCATAATTTGTCAGTACTTGGTGCGATTGGTTCTAAAAAGCTATCATCACCCGTGTACTCTGTGTAGTTCGCTTGAATAAAGTTTCTGACATCTACACTCGTTTTCCATTTTTTTCCTTTAAAGCCATTCCAAGATTCCATTTAATGGGCCTCCTTAAGATTATATGATTTACATCATATGTAACAGGTTTATAAACATAGTATAACACAAGATCATAATATCACAAGCTTATTTTGAATAAAAACCAACAAATTATCAAATATAATTGATAATATCTTTTAAAAGGCTTGTTTAACAGCGTTTCAACTTTGAACATCTTTGAACAAACTTTAATTAAATTCTCATAAAGCTGTGCTAAAATACCGGAAACCTGTACTATAACAGACTATCCTAACTCGATATATTGTATAACAGAAACGGTTTCCTTTGTGAAATAGATTGTATACGAAAAACCCATCCGAAATTCATCGGATGGGTTTTTGATTAATTAGTCGTATCAGGTTCAGGTATAATCACTTTTGTTAAGGTTCTAACAGCATAGACTAATCCATCTTTTTTCTCGTCAGAGATAAAGGAACCATTTGAAGTGCGATCACTAACAGGATAGTCCTTCGCTTCAAACTCATAGCGGGTATTATTCTGAGTGGTAACTTCAATCACCTGATTAGCGACTGACTCACCCATATAGGCCACTCGGTGAGGGTTATTTTTCAACTCGCGAATTACCATTAATCCTCGTTTAGCACGACTTAAGGTCGTGACTTCTTGAGCCAACATGCGTTTAATCGAACCTCGTTGAGTCACAATAGTAATGGGTGTATCCCCTTCTGGAATTACAAGAACACCATTGACAACATAATCACCGTCTTTAAGATTAATTGATTTAACGCCTGCGGCACGAGCACCAACTGTTGGTACCTCAGCTAGCGGATAGCGCAAACCAAATCCACGGTAACTGACTAGGAAAATATCCAAGTCGGCTCCATCATCGACTAAATAACAATTGACGATTTCTTCTGTTTCACCTTTTAAGTTCATGCACATAGTAGGTCGACCTTTATACGTTCGCCAGACAGCAAACTCTGACATCTTGGTTTGTTTAATCATGCCATCCCGAGTAATAAAGACAAATGATTTCTCTTTATTAATATCTTTGTAATCAAATACGGAAACCACTACTTCATCCACTTCGAGTCCTGAGATATGTTGCGAGATGTGTTCACCAACATCTTTCCAGCGAATATCTGGTAATTCGTGAACTGGGCGATAAATCATATTTCCTTGATTGGTCACCAGCAACACATGTTCCAGAGTATTTAGCTGTTTAGCAAAAATCAGATAATCTGTATCTTTCATACCAATTTCATCGGGGCTAGAGGCTCCAAACGACCGTAGACTACTACGTTTCATATAACCTTCTTTGGTCACCGTGACAATCACATCTTCTTGAGTGACCAATACTTCTGTGTCAACCACAAGTTCTTGGATTTCATCTTCGATGATCGTCATTCTTGGGTTAGCGTATTTCTTTTTAACATCTCGCAATTCTGCCTTCATCAGCTTCATTAACTCGTGCTGATTGTTCAGGATGCTCATCAAGAAATCAACTGTTTCCTGTAAGTCTTTTGCTTCACTCTCAAGAGCGGTGATATCTGTATTAGTCAAACGATAAAGTTGTAACGACACAATGGCCTCAGCTTGTTCTTCCGTGAATTCATAAGCTTCTACCAAGTTCATTTTAGCATCTTTCTTATCTTTACTGCCACGAATCGTCGCAATGACTTCATCTAATATCGACAATGCTTTTATTAAACCATCAACGATATGCTGACGTTTGCGGGCTTTTTTCAAATCAAACTGACTACGGCGGGTAATCACTTCTTGACGGTGAGTGATATAAGCCTCCAGAAAACGTCTTAAACCAACTTGTTTCGGTCGTTGTTGATCAATTGCGACCATGTTAAAATTATAATTGACCTGCAACTCCGTATTTTTAAACAAATAGTTTAAAATCCCAGTGGCATTCACGTCTTTCTTTAGTTCCACCACAATTTGTAAGCCCGTTCGGTCGGTTTCATCACGAACTTCAGCGATACCATCAATTTTTTTGTTTAGACGAATTTCGTCCATCTTCTTCACTAAATTGGCTTTATTGACTTCGTAAGGAATTTCATTAATAACGATCTGTTCCTTACCGCCTTTAATACTTTCAATTTTGGTTTGTGAGCGTAAAACCACCCGCCCTTTCCCAGTTTCATACGCTTGCTTAATTTCATTTTTACCTTGTAAAATCCCACCCGTCGGGAAATCCGGTCCAGGAATGTATGCCATCAATTTATCAAGACTGGCATTTGGATGATCAATCAGATAGATTGTTCCGTCAATGACTTCGCCTAAGTTATGAGTAGGAATGTCTGTTGCATAACCAGCAGATATTCCCGTAGAACCATTCACTAACAAATTAGGATACTTTGCCGGTAAAACAGTTGGTTCCTTTTCTGTATCGTCAAAGTTCCAAACCATATCAACAGTTTCTTTTTCGATATCTTCTAGAATTTCCCCACTAAGTTTGGATAACCGCGCTTCTGTGTAACGCATGGCAGCTGGTGGATCACCATCCATACTCCCGTTATTTCCATGCATTTCAATTAAAATCGCACGAAGTTTCCAATCTTGACTCATCCGCACCATGGCTTCGTATATACTGCTATCACCATGGGGATGATAATTCCCCATAATATTCCCCACAGATTTAGCAGATTTTCGAAATCCTTTATCAAACGTATTACCATCATGATCCATCGCGTATAAAATCCGGCGTTGAACCGGTTTTAGGCCATCACGAATATCAGGTAAGGCCCGCTCTTGAATTATATATTTTGAATAGCGACCAAAACGATCGCCCATGACTTCTTTCAGGGCAAGTTCTTGAATATCATCGCGTGCACTCATATCAATCTTCCCCCTTAATCCTCTAAGTCAAATAAATTAAGTTCATTTGACTCGTCATTTGTTTCGTGATCATCTTCTTGACTAGTGAACTCCTCATAGGACAGAGCTTCATTATCGTCATGATTTTTATTTTCTAAAATACTATCAGCTTCTTCCAAAGTAAAAGCCACATTGTTTTCAATCCATGTCCGGCGACGATCGACTTTATCACCCATTAAAGTGGAAACAATTCGCTCGTTGCTACCGGCTTCGCCATCTTCTTCATCTAGCGTTACCCGAATTAAAGTCCGAGTTTCTGGATCCATGGTCGTTTCCCACAATTGATCGGCATTCATTTCACCAAGACCTTTATAGCGTTGAAGCATGTAGCCTTTACCAATTTTTTGAGCCGCAATTTCCATCTCTTCATTCGTCCAAGCATATTCAGAAATCGCCTTGCGTCCAACACCTTTGGAAATCTTGTAAAGAGGTGGTAAGGCAATATAGACTTTACCGGCTTCGACTAAAGGTTTCATAAAGCGGTAAAAGAAAGTCAAGAGCAAGGTCTGGATGTGGGCACCATCGGTATCCGCATCGGTCATGATAATGACTTTATCGTAATTGCAGTCTTCTAAAGAAAAATCAGGATCAATCCCAGCACCGATTGTATAGATCATCGTGTTAATTTCTTCATTTTTTAGAACATCTTGAATTTTAGCTTTCTCCGTGTTTAGGACTTTTCCTCGTAAAGGTAAAATCGCTTGGAATTTACGATCACGGCCTTGCTTGGCTGACCCACCGGCGGAATCTCCCTCGACTAAGTACAATTCATTGCGTTTAGGGTTGCGGGATTGCGCAGGTGTAAGTTTACCTGATAGTAAAGATTCACCTTTACGACGCTTTTTCCCTGAACGGCTTTCTTCACGCGCTTTACGAGCTGCATCACGAGCTTCACGGGCTTTGATAGCCTTGCGAATTAGCATCTGACTCATTTCACTGTTCTCTTGTAAATAGAAGCCCATTTGCTCACTGATGACATTCTCAACAACTGAACGTGCCATCGGCGTGCCTAATTTTCCTTTTGTTTGGCCTTCAAACTGCAACAAGTTTTCAGGAATCCTCACAGAGATAATGGCTGTTAAGCCCTCACGGAAGTCGCTTCCTTCTAAATTTTTATCTTTATCCTTTAGAAGACTGGCTTTTCGGGCGTAATCATTATAAGTCTTAGTCATGGCCGTTTTCATTCCCACTTCGTGGGTACCACCATCTTTTGTTCGAACATTATTTACAAAAGAGAGAATATTTTCTGAATAGCCATCGTTGTACTGATAAGCATATTCAACTTCAATGCCTTCTTTTTCACCAGAAAAATACACCACAGGCGTTAAATCGTCTTTGTCTTCATTTAAATACTCGACAAACTCTTTAATCCCCTCTTCATAATGAAAGATTTCTTCAACTGGTTCTTCTGGGCGTTCATCACGAATCGTGATTTTTACTCCTTTTAATAAGAAGGCAGACTCACGCAAACGCTCAGATAAGGTTTCATAAGAATATTTGGTTGTCGAAAAGATTGTGTCATCTGGTAAGAAACGGATAAATGTTCCATTTTTCTTTTTCGTTTTACCTATTTTTTTTAATTTCCCATCAACTTTGCCGCCATTGATAAATTTTTGTTCGTACTCAACGCCATCTCTAACAATTGACACATAAACCCATTTAGATAAAGCATTAACCACACTTGCCCCGACACCATGAAGCCCACCTGAGGTTTTATAACCACCTTGGCCAAACTTTCCGCCTGCATGGAGGACAGTGAAGATAACCTGAACTGTCGGCACACCAGAAGCGTGCATTCCAACAGGCATACCACGACCATAGTCTTGGACACCGATACTGTTATCTTTATAAATTGTCACATCAATTTCACTACCGTAACCGGAAAGAGCTTCATCCACTGCATTATCAACAATTTCGTAAACCAAATGATGAAGGCCACGAGAATCTGTTGAACCGATGTACATTCCTGGCCGTTTACGGACTGCTTCAAGTCCCTCGAGAACTTGAATGGAAGCATCATTATAATCATTCATAACTTTTTTTGGCATTATATAACTCCCTTGTTTCAAACTAATCAGGTTTTGTAGCCAACGCTACTTATTGTAGTCATTGCCCACACCATTTTTAATCATACTCTAAATTTTGCGAATTGAAAAGCTATTTTAAATCATAAATCATCTTTTTTTAGCTAAAACTAGCCTTTTCTAGCTAACATTATACTCAACTCTCAAAGATAAATCAAAAATCAGCTAAAATAAACCAAAAGATGAAAGCTGTGCTACTTTACCATAAAAAAAGCGACAGTTCAACTTTTACGTCAAGAGACAATCATCCTTCTTTTGATTTGAAGAGAAATAAGCTATGATTATCATCATGGCTATTTCTAAATAAAGATAGACATTATTTTTTTTGTAACTGAGACAATGGAAATCCCAGACCTCTGCCCATTCATTCTATAATGGCAGTAATAGTTAACCACAAACTTAAAATTAAAGGAGAACCTAGTATGACACAATTATTAATATTTGGTGGCACCCGTTTTTTCGGAAAAAAAACCGTTGAACACTTTTTAAATCAGGGATATGAGGTAACTGTCGCCACCAGAGGACGATTACAAGACGATTTCGGTAAGCGAGTCAAACGGATCACGGTAGATCGTCAAGACCGCCATCACATTGGTTGGCAAGCCATTGCTAAAACAAATTGGGACTTGGTCTTTGATAATATCTGTTATACCAAGGAAGAAGCCGCCATTGCCTTGGATTATTTGACGACAGTTCGTCATTATTTAGTCACATCCAGTTTAGCAGTCTATGAGGGAGAACCCGCATCTATGGGATTTACTGAAAATCAATTTGATCCATCTAACTATCCTATTGAGAAAAAAAATGTGGACTATGGGGAAGGCAAGCGACAGGTTGAGGCTTATTTCACTGAACACGCCAGCTTTCCAGTCACTTATTTGCGATTTCCTGTTGTACTTGATGACGACGACTACACCCAGCGTCTTCACTTCTATATTCGCCAGGCGTTAGCTGAAGAGGAAATTGTCTTTCGAAACGAAACCGGGCATTTTTCTTATATTAAGGGATCGGAAATCCCATTGGCTATTCAGTTTATAATTGATAACAAGATCTATGGCCCTGTTAACATCAGTTCTAGCGAACCTTTTTCAACTGCTCAATTTGTGTCAAATATAGCTTTAGCAACTAATAAGGAATTAAAGATTAGCTTTACTGAGGCAAAAGAGCAGTCTCCTTTTTCTCATTATGATGTGGCAATGGATGTTAGTTATTTAGCCCAACTCGGTTATCCAGTGACCACTTTAGCATCATGGTTACCAGATTTAATGAAGCGTTTGGTTGCTGAGGAAACAGCGTCCTTTGGATAAACTGGTCTTTCACCAGTCAGCAATTAACGGCTTGCTGAGCACACCGCCATATAGAAAAAAACTGTCCGTAACTGGACAGTTTTTTTATTTATTTGGATAAAACCAATGTCGTTATTAAGTCTTGTTATGAAGCACCCGAGTTAAAAAGTGCTTGGCTCAATTAATCTTTACTGCGTTTCTTTTTCTTACGGGC
The DNA here is from genome assembly GCF_963518325.1 of uncultured Vagococcus sp. NCBI lineage: Bacteria > Bacillati > Bacillota > Bacilli > Lactobacillales > Enterococcaceae > Vagococcus > uncultured Vagococcus sp. The sequence continues at coordinate 30,604 of NZ_CAUQJB010000006.1, forward strand.
ACCATTATCTCTAGATGACATTTCTTCTAACTTATCCTCAAGATACTCTACCCGTCCTTTAGTCCCACCGGCTTTAATAAATGCTACTAGACTGATGATTAATGCCAAAATACTAGCTACTAGGCCAACGTATTGCATAATTGCTTCCATCACACACTTCCTCCATTCAATAACTTCGTTTGTTTTTAATTCGTTAATTAACTGACGCTCGGATGTAACCGTAAAATAAATCCATTGTTACTACACTTCTTCATTTTATCACATGTTACCATCGTTGTTAACTAATTCATCGTATAATTAGAACACTTTTTGCAAACGGACACTGATCATAGGTTGAATTAGTGCTTGTGCCCTCAGTTATGAAGGACTATCTTTACCATCTACAATAGCGGCTAGGAGTTCACTAATCTCATTTTTTTTTGCAAGTAAAGCCCCTTGCTTATTATCACTGGTTTCTGTAAATACTTCTAAGCCTTTAAAAATCAACTCCTGATACAAAGGTGATTGCCTACTAGTACTCCGATCAATTTGCTGACGTAACATCTTAGCTTCTTCCCTTGAATAATGCCCAAATCTTTCTAACATCTGCCCTTCAATCTCCTCAACCACTTTATCTTTAGCCTTAAGAGCTTTTAAATAAGCACTTAGATAGCCTAATCCATACGTCAACCAGTAGTCTTTTTCTTGGTTAGTTAAATCAATTGACGATTCTTGAAAAAAGGAATTCATCAAAGGTTGCCAATCTCTTTCAGGAGAAGTCTTAGACTGCTTTTTTCTAAATCCAAACATCAATCTTCCTACTTTCTATTGTGCGTCAAACAAACGCAGTTCAATGGCGATACAACGGTTCATAATAACGTCTTTGCGATCTGCTTCCGCTAAAATAGTTGCTGCTTTCTGGCTTTCCAATTCCAGTTGCGCCCAAAATACTTTCGCATCCGTTTGGATAAACTCGTTGGCAACATCCGCCAAATACTCGCTGCGACGGAAAACATCCACAATGTCAATCTTGCCAGGAACCTCCATCAAAGTTCCGTAGACGGTTTCGCCTAAGATATCTTGGCCGACTAAAGTCGGATTGACAGGGATAATTTCGTAGCCGCGGCGCTGCAATTCCTCAGCAATTTGATAACTGGTTCTGTCCGGTTTGTTACTCAGACCAAACACAGCAATCCGCTTAGCCTCTTTTAAGTAGTTAAAAATGGTCTCTTGATCGGGATTAATAAAACTCATCTAAATACCTCCTATATATTCTCTAATATCCGTTTTATCGATTAGGGAATGAATCTATGTTAATATCTTCTATTTTAGCTTACTTTAAATGTTTAGCAAAGTAATTAAGTACTTCTTCGACCTTCTAATTTGGTTTGATGAGCAAGTAACAACTCTTCTAGGGTTATTTCATACTTACTTGCTAAAATAAGCACATTGCCTAGCACGTCACCTAATTCTTCTGTCAACTCTGCCATTAGTCGCTCCTCTGATTTAGGGGCTTCGTCAGCTCGGTCACGACCAATTTCCAGCGCCCTAATTGCTCTTGCAACTTCTCCAGTCTCCTCTGCTAAAAAACCAATCCGAATAAAGGCGTTAAGGTCCTTCCATCCCCTATCCTGGTAATACGCATCCAACCACATTTGAAATTCGGTAATATCCATCATAGCTCTCCTATCTGCTTATAATCTCCTCATCAGCTCTTCAGTCAAAAAGTAAATACGCTGGTCATAACTCCTGACAGAAATTCACACAATTGTAAAAAAAACGTCACGGTTTAATATAAAAAATGAGTATGGACTTGAATAGAACCACTTCATTATGATACTATATATTGTGTTGATGGTAAACAACTATCTACATATAGTGTTACAAAAATGAAGGAGTCGTTGCAAAATGATAAAAAATATTGCCGTTTATTGCGGTTCAAGTACGGGTAAAAAACCTGATTATACAAAAGCAGCCGTCGCAGTTGGCGATTGGTTAGTGACTCATAAATACGGATTAGTTTACGGTGGCGCCAGTTTGGGCTTAATGGGAACCGTCGCCGATACTGTTCTAGCTGGTAAGGGTCATGTATGTGGTATTATGCCTGACATTCTTGCTAATAGAGAAATAGCGAAGCCTGCTATTAGCCAGTTTATCACCGTTCCAGATATGCATGCTCGCAAAAAATTGATGATGGAGAAAGCAGATGGCTTTATTGCTCTACCAGGTGGATGTGGAACGATGGAAGAAATATTTGAAGTCATCACTTGGTCCCAAATTGGTGCCCATGAAAAACCATTTGCCTTTTATAATGTGGCAGGTTACTATAACCACCTTTTTGATTTCTTAAATGTTATGGAAGACGAGGGCTTTACTAACCCGAAACACCGCCGAGATATCATAATCAGTGATTCTTTAGCTGATATTTACACTCACTTTGCGACATATCAAAGTCCTGGTCTGAAAGACTATTAAATATTAACACTGCTTATTGTTACTGCCCCCCTTTCATGGTAAAATGATTGCTAGTCTTAGTATGAGGAGTTATTTTATGAAAATTGCAATCATGGTGTTAATCGGCTATCTATTGGGATCCATTCCCTCTGGTGTTTGGATTGGCAAAATATTTTTTAAGAAAGATGTCAGAGATTACGGCAGCGGAAATTCCGGTACGACCAATACCTTTCGCGTGCTTGGGAAAAAAGCAGGAATTGCGGTCCTTCTGTTGGACATCTTGAAAGGAACTCTGGCAACTTGCTTGCCTTTGTTTTTTAACAGCTCGATTAACCCTCTTTGGATTGGTCTGAGTGCCGTAATAGGACACACATTCCCTGTGTTCGCTAAATTCAAAGGTGGCAAAGCAGTTGCCACTAGTGCTGGTATGTTATTGGGATATAACCCAGTGTTCTTTCTTTTCTCTGCAACCATCTTCATAATCTCATTGTTGTTAACAAGTATGGTTAGTCTTGCCAGCATGGTAAGTGCAGTGTTAATTACATTATCAACAGTTATTGTGCCATTCCTTTGGCCAACTATTTTACCAGGGTTTAACTGGCTACTGACATTAATCGCTTGTGGCCTAACGATTTTTATTTTTTTCCGTCACAAAGACAATATTGTTAGAATCAAAAATGGGACAGAAAGTCGAGTCCCTTTCGGCCTTAATAAAGTAAAAAAATAAGCTTTTATTAAACCCTTAACAAAAACACAGGTTAAATCGTGAGCGATTTCACTTGTGTTTTTTGCGTAACGACTGCTTTTTTAGAAAATTATCCGCGATTATGAGAACATTTTAATAATATTCATGTTATACTATTTAGGTAACTATTTTTCAAAAAGTGAAAGTGGGTTTATTATTATGATAATTGGAATACCAAGAGAAGTTAAAAACAATGAAAACCGAGTCGGCATGACTCCTAACGGCGTGGCATCTTTTGTCGCAAACGGCCATGAGGTTCGAGTAGAAGCAAATGCTGGAGTAGGTTCGGGTTTTTCCGATTACGACTATGAACAGGCAGGCGCTTCGATTTGCGGATCAGCACCGGCTGTTTGGGCATCTGAGATGGTCATCAAAGTAAAAGAACCTTTGGCTGAAGAGTACCACCATTTAAGAGATGGTTTAATTTTATATACTTATTTACATCTGGCACCTGCCAAAGAGTTAACCCAACAATTATTAAATAGCGGCACGACGGGTGTTGCTTACGAAACCATTCAGCTGCCAGATCGCAGCCTACCACTACTAGTACCAATGAGTGAGATTGCTGGTCGCATGTCCGTTCAAGTAGGGGCTGAATTCTTGGAAAAAACAAAAGGTGGCAAAGGTATTTTATTATCGGGAATACCTGGTGTGAAACGTGGGAATGTGGTGATTATTGGCGGAGGAAATGTTGGGGCTAATGCAGCCAAAATAGCCTGTGGTTTTGGTGCAAGCGTCACGATTTTAGATGTTAATCAACAACGTTTAGCTGAGTTGGACATTCAGTTTGGCAATCAGATTCAAACTCTGGTCTCAAACCCTCACACCATTGCGGAAGCCGTTAAAACTGCTGATTTAGTCATTGGAACAGTTTTAATACCAGGTGCTAAAGCCCCTACCCTAGTAACTGAAGAAATGATTATGGCTATGGAAGAAGGTTCTGTCATCGTTGACGTCGCAATCGATCAAGGTGGGATTTTTGAAACAATCGATAAAATAACCACCCACGATCACCCTGTGTATGTTAAACACGGTGTTTTACATTACGCTGTTGCAAACATGCCTGGAGCTGTTGCTAAAACAGCTACTATAGGCTTGACGAACGCCACGTTACCATATGCCATGTTGATTGCCAATAACGGCTTAGAAAAGGCACTAGCACAAAATGAAGCTTTGCAAAAAGGTGTGAATACCTATCAAAAACATTTAACAAATAAAGCAGTTGCCCATTCTCAAGATGTGGATTATACTGAACTGCTTGCCTTGATTTAATTAAAAATTCCCGCCAGCGGTATTCGCTGACGGGAATTAAATTATCATTTAGTTTACATAATAATATTATGCGATTTCTATTTGATACACCTGAGTGAATAACTCTCCTATCCCCAATTGATTAATGCCTAGTTTATCGGTTAACTGCCCTGTTGCTTGAACAGTATCAGCAATGCCGCACCACGGTTCAATGCAAACGAAGGGCGCTTCCTTGGGATAAGGACTCCAAATCCCTACAAACGGCATGTCATCATAAGAAACAGTCACACTATGAGGTGTTTCTTCTGATTTAATACTGTAACTGTTTGGTCCAACTGTCTCATAAATCAACGCATCATTCTTAAAGAGCTCTCTAGTCAGTAATATATCGGTATTGGTTTGTCCCAATGTTTTATTATCATTGTCTACATAAGCTCCTGCCAAAGGTAAACTTAAGCGAGATTTTCGAGGTGAAAACTGTAAGAAATAATCATCAAAATCTCCTTTTCCATCGATTGGCACATTAAAGGCAGGATGCCCGCCAATTGAAAAGAACATTTCTGTTTCACCGCTATTGCGCACTTCATACCCACATTTCAGACGACTGTCTTTTAATTCATAAGTTAAAACCAACTCAAACTCAAAGGGATACAACTTCCTTGTTTCCTCATTGCTTTTTAAGACAAATGAGAGACGTGTTTGACTTTCTTGCTTTGCTGTAAAGACTTGATCACGAGCAAACCCGTGTTGTCCTACGTGATAAGTTTGACCTCGATACACATATTGATCGTCTTTTAAGCGACCCACAAAGGGAAACAGAACTGGGGAGCGACGACCCCAGAATTCAGGATTACCTTGCCATAAGTACTCAATGCCTGTTTCTTTCGCCACCAGGCTCTGTAACTCGCCACCCAGTTCTTTAAAACTTGCTCTTAACACGTCGTTCTCAATTACCCATGCCATAAACAATAATCTCCTTTTAAACAGATTCTTTTTCTAATTCTTCTTTAAACTGCGTATTGATAATCTTAATGTAAGTCCCTTTCATTCCTAAAGAACGAGACTCAATAATTCCCGCAGATTCTAATTTGCGCAAGGCATTAACAATCACCGAACGGGTAATCCCAATACTATCAGCAATATTTGATGCGGTTAAACGCCCCTCATCTCCTTCAAGTTCTTCAAAAATGGCTTTCACCGCTTTTAATTCACTGTAAGATAAGGTACTAATAGCCATCTGAACAGCTGTCGAGCTACGAATTGTCTCTTCGATACCACGAGAGACTTGATACAGCATCTGCATGCCTACCACAGTTCCACCATACTCAGCTAAAACTAGATCGTCTTCCGTAAACGTTTCTTCCAACCGCCCTAAAATAATCGTTCCAAGTCGCTCGCCAGCCCCATAAATTGGCACAATAGTCGACAAAGCGTTAGGAAACATCTCCTGAAGTTCAACAGGAAATGCAGTCATTGGATTGGTAATCCCGACATTCGCTTCAGTCATTTGCAGTTGCAAAACATTATTGGTGTAATCCTTTGGGAACTTTAAAATTTCCAGCATATTTTTAACACGATCATTGTTAATATCGTGAAGCACATTATAACCTAAAACACTCCCATCCGTATTAATGATATACGTATTGGAATCTAAAGTAGTTCCCAGGACCTTGGCCATTTCATTATAGGGAAATGAAACTCGGTCACTAAAGGTGTTTTTTTGTTGCAACATTTGGTTAATATCCCTTGTTTTCTCTAACAAACTTGCCATTTATTTAACCTCCTAAGTTATTTTTATAAAATAAAGCGGCTTAAATCCTGATCCTTGATAATATGACCCAACTTTTCATCCACATAGTTTTCAGTAATCATAATTTCACCCATTTGCATATCTGGTGATTCGAATAGCAAGTCCTCTAATAACTTTTCTAAAATTGTATGCAAACGACGAGCCCCAATATTATCTGTTTCGCTATTAACGCTGAAGGCAATATCGGCAATTCGTTGAATAGCTTCAATCGTAAAGGTCACATCAATGTTTTCAGTCCCCAGTAAAGCGATGTATTGTTTAATAATCGCATTAGTTGGCTCCGTTAAAATTCTGACAAAGTCCTCTGCTGTTAAATCATCTAATTCCACACGGATTGGGAAACGTCCCTGTAATTCAGGAATTAAATCACTAGGTTTGCTTAAATGGAAGGCACCTGAAGCAATAAACAAAATATGATCTGTCTGAATCACACCGTATTTAGTTGTCACAGATGACCCCTCAACAATTGGTAAAATATCTCGTTGAACGCCTTCTCGTGAGACTTCCCCAGATTGTTGAGATTTCGACGTGATTTTATCAAATTCATCGATAAAAATAATCCCACTATTTTCAGCCAGTTTAATGGCTTCGTTATATAAATCACCCTTGTTAACTAACTTTTCCGATTCCTCGCGAATCAGTATTTCACGAGCCTCTGAAACGGGAACGCTACGCTTAATTTTTTTCTTTGGCGTCAAAGCACCTAAGGTATCACCCAAATCAATTCCCATTTGCTCTAAGCCGTTATTCATGGCAGGAACAGCATTTTTAGGTTCATCCATTTCAATCGTCACTTCACGATTTTCCAAGGTTCCTTTAGCTAACTCCTCTGCAATTGTTCGGCGATTAGCGCGAATGGTATCTGTCACTTCTTCTTTTTCTTCTTGAGGATTTTGCATAGCATTCATCATTTGGGTCATCATATCAAATTGATTTGATGCTTTTTTCTGTTCTTTTTTGATTCCTGGAACTAGCAGTTTTACCAAACGACTTTCGGCTTGCTTTTTAGCTTGGATATAAACACGGCTGTATTGCTCTTTTTCAACTATCCCTAGACTTGACTCAACTAAATCCCGGACCATGGACTCAACATCTCGACCAACATAACCGACCTCTGTAAATTTAGTTGCTTCAACTTTAACAAAAGGAGCTTGAATGATTTTAGCTAAACGACGAGCAATTTCAGTTTTACCGACACCTGTAGGTCCGATCATCAACATGTTTTTAGGCGTCACTTCTTGTTGCATCTCTTCATCTAACAACATACGGCGATAACGATTGCGTAAGGCAACTGCAACAGCTTTTTTTGCCATTCCTTGACCAATAATATAGTCATCTAAATCTTTCACAATTTCTCTTGGTGTTTTATTCATCTGATTCATAGCTGATCCCTCTACAATTCTTCCACAATAATATTGTGGTTAGTAAATACACATATATCACCTGCTACACGCAAGGCTTCGCGAGCTATATCACCGGCAGACAACTCATCTTTACCATGTTGCTTCATGGCACGTGCTGCTGCCAACGCATAATTACCGCCAGAGCCAATCGCTAATATGCCATCATCTGGGGCAATAACCTCGCCAGTACCAGAAACGATTAACATCTCTTTGTCGTTCATGACAATCAACATCGCTTCCAGTTTTTGCATCATTTTATCGCTACGCCATTCCATAGCCAATTCAACAGCTGCACGCATCAAATTACCTTTGTATTCACTTAATTTAGCTTCAAACTTACCTTCTAAATTAAAGGCATCCGCCACACTGCCAGCAAACCCTACAACGACTTGATCATTGTAAATCCGCCGGACTTTTTTTGCTGTTCCTTTCATGACGACTGATTCTCCCATTGTGACTTGACCATCACCAGCCATTGCGAATTTACCGTCTTTTTCAACGGCACAAATTGTTGTTGAATGAAATGTTGTATAAGCCATTCGTGTACCTCCTGATTAATTATCTATATTTATGACTACGAAACCTATGCTCGGGGATGGAAATTTCGGTAATTCTTTTGTAGACTTTCCTTTGTCACATGAGCATAGATTTGCGTAGATGACAAACTAACATGACCTAATAATTCCTGAACCGTCCGCATATCTGCGCCATTATTAAGTAAATGGGTGGCAAAAGTATGACGCAACATATGAGGATGAATTTCAGCTGTTAAACTGCTTTTTTTTATAATTTGCTTCAAAACATATTGAATACCTGTAGACGTAATTTGCTCGCCATGATGATTAACGAAAACATAGTGATGGCTTTTCTGATGTTTTTCCATCAAGACACTGCGACCACTTTCAAAATAATCCAGCAGTGCCTCACCGGCAAATGATCCGAATGGAACATAACGTTCCTTATTGCCTTTTCCGTGTATTAGTAGGACATTGGTTTCGAAATCCACATCTTCCAGTTGAATGTTAGCACATTCACTGACACGAATCCCCGTTCCGTAAAGCACTTCTAATAATGCTTTATTACGATAATCTAGAGGTGCGTGACCTTCAGCAGCTTGGAAAAGGACTTCAATTTCCTTCTCATAAAAAAAACGAGGTAAACGTAATTTCTTTTTCCGCATTTGCACGTATGAAAAAGGATTTTCTTTAACTACCTGTTGCTTAAGCAAATACTGGTAAAAAGAACGTAAACTTGAGATTTTCCGACTAACGGAATTTCGACTATAGTTTTTATCGTAAAGAAAAGATAAATAAATACGTATATCCTGATGGTTGACTTCTAAATACTGATCATCTCCTGTTTCTTTTAAGAAATCAAAAAAATCATTGATATCATCCCGGTAGGCTTCTTGTGTCTTAATTGAATAATTTCGCTCCACCACTAGGTAATCAATAAACTCCTGAAACCAATCTCTATCCAACATAAAAACTCCTCCACTTTTCTTCACATGGTTAATGTATCACAATGAAAAAACGAATACAATTAAATTGTCAGAATTTAATCAATTTTTTCACATTTAGACACACTTTAGTCACAAATGAACAGAATTATCCAAAAAATCAAAAATAAAAGTCATCTAATCAGATGACTTTGTCACTGGATATTTAACCTGAGCCTCGTATGCTGATATTCTTACTCATCGTCTATTTGTTTACCTTATTAGATCCACTTAACGAAATGGCTATAAAATAAAAAGACCTCTCATCGATTGCTGAAAAGTCCCTTGTATTGACGTTTACCTTAAATCACAAATAACCTTAAACCATTCGCAATGGAGTTTCGTTTCTGGACCGAGCACGTCATCAATCAACGTCAGTTGATGCTGATAATAAGCCTGGTGAATAGTTAACCAGTTTTCAAAGGATTCGTCCCCTTCTTCTTCGGCGAATTGTTGCGTAATGTCACTAAAAATACGGGTTTCCGTTTGGACTACTTGAAGAAAGCCAAGGCATTCTTGAGTCCCATTCATTAATACATAACAATCTCCTACTTGACTCGATTTGCGATTGTAGTAATCATTAAGTTGAACCAGTGACGATGTCGCTATCTTTTGACCCTTCATGACTAAAGCCCCTAACTCATTGGCCATCTCTATCGTATTGCCGAATTGTAAGACTGTCAAGTCTTCCGGCAAAGAGTATTTGTGAGCATCTCTAAAAGTTTCCCACTCATCAGCTATGTTATCTAACATGACCTTCCTCCTTAAAAAATAAAGCCAGAGACTATCGCTCTGACTTTATTCTAAAACTGCTTTGCTTTATTTTTTTTATTTTTATTGACAATCAACATCTTCATAAATGCAATCACGTCAGTCAACACAAAGGATATAAACAGGTAACCAAGTAACAGATAAAGATGGTAAGAGGCTTCTGTGTATGTCACATTTTGATCCCATATATTTTGTACACCAAAAAATATTAAACTCCCTGCTATTAGAAAAACACCGAAAATCCTGTTAGTTAATTTCCAAATTCTTCTGCCAAAGTAATAAAAGCTCATACCTTTATACCCAAAAGAACAGGGCTTAGCAGATGCACTAAAACTAAAATAACTACCACTTAACAACATCAACAACACACATGCATTGACGATAAAAGTCATGTTTCCCCTCCTAAATAACCCGAACTCAGCCCATTCGCTTTAACGCGCTAAAGCGAATAGTCGTTCCCCACTTAATATGTCTTTATTATAAATCCAAGTGACTGGCGAATATTGTCAGTTTTTTCTTTTGTTTCTGCAAAATTTGAGACAATCATTAATAATCAGATACCAACAGCAACTATTATTAACTAGTTTAGCTTTTTCTCCGAAGATATGCAACAACATTTTAACGACCTTAAATTGAACTGTTATTTTAAAAAATAAATCAGAAGGCTAAACTTAAGTGTATCCCTCTTTTTGACCTTTCAAATGCAGCTTTATTTAGTTCTTTAATAAACACGGAAACGTCACTCCCTTTAACAATGGAGTTTTTATCGAACGTTATAAAAGGATCTATAATTCGGCTTTTTTGTCGTTGAAATACAATTTGATTATGAACACTTTCAACTAGTTCTGGCGGGTTCTCTAGTTGTTCAAATAAGAGAACCAAAAAAGGAAGAGAAAGATTTTTCAATCGCTCTAGCAATTGCTGGTCATCTAAAAGCAAGTCATCAGGACCTATAAAATCGTGGTTTAAACTGTACTGGATAATTTTAGCCATTCGATCTGCACTAAAAATATTTGCCGGGTCATAAAAAAAATCGATGACCACTTGATAAAACTTTTTAACGAACCACTCTCCCTGCTCAAGAGAGTTAATAACGATTTTTCCTGAGATGATGGTTAAACTTTCTAAGAACGACTGAATTTCTTTAAGAGGATTATCAAAATAATGAAAGGAGTCCCGTAAGGTATAATCGATTCGGTCAGCACACAAAGCTGGTAACTCTTGTTCTAACAGTGTCCACTGCTGATCGTTTGTCAAAATATCTTGCCAGTTAAAACCATAAGCTCCTAATATCTCCGGTATATCCGATTGGGCTAGCAATGAGGCACGAATTAGCTCGTGATAATTTTCTTCTTTATTAGCCAACGCCACATCAACGACGTGGGAAAAGGCTGTGTGTGACACATCGTGGAGCAAACCAGCAATTTGCTCCGATAGGCTACCACCTAATTGTCGGATCAATAACATAACCCCCACTGAGTGCTCATAGCGTGTGACATTCCAAAGGGGATTAACTAGATAACTAGCTCCAGCCTGATGAACCCCCTTTAACCTTTGAATAGCCTTCGATTCAATCAGACTCATTAAAACAGGCTCTATTTCAAATTCTCCATAAATTGGATCCACTATCATACTACTTCACCCTTTCACTGCTGTCTCTCAAGTTTAACCGAACGTACATTCTAAATCAAGTATGAATCAACGAATAGTAAGAAAGTTGACAGACAAAAAAGTTGCTCTATAAGAACAACTTTTCCTCGAGATAGTTCCTGTAAAATAATCATGATAAGTTCGAATTATTTTACAGGATGCCTAAATTTAATTTAATTGAAAGCCACTAACCTGATAATCTGCTTCCGTAAACTCACCTATATAACGACAATTTTGTTCCTGATAAAAACGTTTGAGTTTATCATTACCTGACCAACAATCCAAATAGACTGTCAGACCTGAACTCAATCCTAGTTCTTCACAAAATCGCAAAATAGTTTTTCCATAATCCATCCCTTGATAGTCAGGAAGAACGGCAATTCGCCATAAATACAAAGCTTTTTCCATGACGCCTAAACTCTCTATCTGCTGTTGAGTCCCAAGAAAAAATGTGCCAACAATTTCATTATTTGATTTAACCAAATAAACATTGTGCAAGCCAATTTCTTTTTTTATATCTCCTTGTTGCCAAGGGTAACGCCACTGTCTAACGCCCTTTTCCAACAAGTCCAAGGTCACGTGATTTAGAATCGCCGTCACCAAATTAATGTCTGATATCTTCGCTAAAGTAATCCCTACCGCCATCATATTCTTCCTCTCACACGTTCTCCGAGCTCTATCTTACCTTAATCCACTTCGTCTGACAAGTCCTCTTTTCTGAGGTATAATGGAACAAATACAGTTAAAGGATGTTACAATGACTTATTATCGATTTAAATCACTAAAAGCCTATTGCCCAAAATGCTCTCGCAAACTTGATTTACTTTTCCCCGATGAAAATGTAGGAGAAAGTTTTTATATTTGCTTTAAGTGTCGGTCAATTAGCCAATTTGGAGTTGGTCCCTTAACAAATAAAAATAGTTTAGCTGCCTTTACACTACCTGACCGTAAAACTCAAATTAATCAAGTTCTGGATTCATTACCAGCCAATTTCCACTATAAAGCTAAAGGTAGTCAACTGAGGCTAACAGGAGATACTTATACTCGCCAGTGGTTAAGTATCAGGGAGTACCGCATCAACTTTGACAGTGAACCTCCAACTGCCAGTCTTGATCTAAGAGAAGACCCTAAAAGTTGCAAATGGTGTGGTGACTCCCTGATTGGTTCAAGACGATCCTTTTGTTCAGATCGTTGCTCTCGGGCTTATACTAAAGCTACATTTCGCAATCGCACAATGGCTGCTCTGCCCTATCGGATTGCTTGTCGGGATCGTTTCTTTTGTAGGGGAACAGGCCAGGATCTAGCTCTAACCAACAAATACGGCGTGCGAATTCCAGCTAGTAATGGCCAATTAGACGTCCATCATTTAGTGCTTGTTTCTCAAGGCGGCAGTGACCATGAAAGTAATCTTATTACCTTAACACGTGAGGTTCATCATGACTACCACAGTCAAGTCCCTTATGCTACAGAAATTATTGATAGCATAAAGAACCAGCAATTAGCCCTACATTCAAAAAAAATGATCACTTAATCGATTGTTTTAAGTAATAAAGAACTAAAACTGCTGGCAAAGCCCAAGCGCCATTAAGGCAAAAGGTTGTTAAGGTTAGAGTTGGGCTGATGAGTGCAGAGCCAGTTAAAAAGCTGGCCACAACTGCTAACACTAACTTAAATACCTGCAAGTAATATGGCCACACCATAACAGCTTTCCCACGAGCAAATCTATGATGATTTTGAAAAAAAGTTGCCACTAAAACTAAACTAATCAAAAGCATCACAATCGTATAGAACTGATAAAATGGATTAGCTAAAATAGCCAGTGATTTCTCAACTGTGTGAATGATGGCCGGATCGGTAACATTTGCTAAAGATGGGTTATTCATATCTACGGGCGTTTCCGGATTAAAAATTGCAGGTACCTCCACAAGACTCATGACCCCATTAACGGCTCCAAAAACCAATAAAACCATGTTCCAAAATTTTGCTTTTTTTAAATAATTAGTTAACTTATTCATCTTGACTCCTTTCATTAATCAACAAACCCCTCATCAGCAAATCGCCTGATGAGGGGTTTGTTTGGCTGCTATATTGAACTTAATACATCAGCAGTCGCTGCTAAGGCACGCTCTGAGATAGCGGTGTATCGTTCTTTTTTATCGCGAATTCTTTCAGGCAGTTCCGGAAAAATACCGAAATTAGCATTCATTGGTTGAAAATGTTTACCTGCTGTATGAGTAATATAATAAGCCATACTTCCTACAGCTGTTTCCCGAGGGAAAATGACTGGTGCTTCACCCTTAGCAAGCTTAGCAGCATTAATTCCTGCTACCATACCACTAGCAGCACTTTCCACATAGCCTTCTACTCCAGTCATTTGACCAGCAAAAAACAAGTCGTCTCGTTTACGAGATTGATACGTTGGTTCCAATAGTTCAGGAGAGTTCATAAAGGTATTGCGATGCATAACGCCATAACGGACGATCTCAGCATTTTCCAAACCAGGAATCATCTGAATGATTCGTTTTTGCTCACCCCATTTTAAATGGGTTTGGAAACCAACAATGTTGTACAATGAGGCAGCGGCATCATCTTGTCGTAATTGAATGACAGCATGAGGACGCTTATCAGTTTTTGGATCTTCCAGACCAACCGGTTTTAAAGGACCAAACAGCATGGTTTTTTCTCCACGGTTAGCCATCACTTCGATTGGCATGCAACCTTCAAAGAATTTTTCTTTTTCAAATTCTTTCAGTGGCGCAACTTCCGCATTGATTAATTCATTACGAAAAGCGGTAAATTCTTCTTCATTCATTGGACAATTGAGATAGGCTGCTTCCCCCTTATCATAACGTGATTTTAAATAGACTTTATCCATATCAATTGACGCTTTATCAATGATTGGAGCGGCGGCATCATAAAAATACAAACCGTCAGAGTCGGTAAATTCAGCAATCTCTCCAGCTAGAGCCTCTGCCGTTAAAGGACCTGTGGCAACAATCGTAATTCCTTCGGGAATCGCAGTCACTTCTTCATCAATCACAGTGATATTAGGATGATTACGAATTTTATCGGTGATGGTTTGTGAGAAAGTCTCACGATCCACCGCTAAGGCACCGCCTGCGGGCACGGCTGTTTCGTCAGCTGAATGGATGATTATTGAGTTAAAACGTCGCATTTCCTCTTTTAGAAGGCCTACAGCGTTAGTTATGTTGTTTGCCCGCAACGAATTGGAACAAACTAACTCAGCAAAATTTTCAGTGTGATGAGCAGGAGATTTTTTTATCTTACGCATTTCATAAAGATTTACCTTTACACCAGCCTCTGCTGCTTGCCAAGCAGCCTCACTACCAGCTAAACCAGCACCAATTACATTTACTTCTGTCATTTTGTCACATCTCCTCTATTAATCAAGAATAGGGCAGCTCACTGTTGTGGCTGTCCTATTCGTTCTGTTTTCATGTTTGTTACGGAACTGATGCTTATTTACTTTTGTACATCCTCTTTGTAATCACAGTCGCTACAGACGATTTGTTTACCGCCCTTCACTTTTTTCTCAACTAAGTAGTGCTCACATTTCGGACAACTACGAGCAATCGGTTTATCCCACGAAGTAAACTCACATTCCGGATATCGGCTACAACCGTAAAATAAGCGATTTTTCTTGGATTTACGCTCAATAACTTCCCCTTCTTTACAGGTCGGACATTTAACGCCAATTTCTTTTACAATTGCCATAGTATTGCGACAATCAGGGAAATTACTACAAGCGTAGAATTTACCGTATCGGCCTAATTTAATCACCATTGGATTGCCGCATAACTCGCAATCAAAACCAGCAGGCTCATCTTTAATTTGAATCTTTTCCATATTCTCTTCCGCTTTTTCTAACTCAATAGCGAAAGGTTTATAGAACTTATCGACGACTTTGACCCATTCTTCTTGCTCTTCAGCAATCTTATCCAAGTCTTGTTCCATGGAAGCTGTAAAGTTTACATCAACAATTTGCGGGAAGAATTCAACAATCAAGCCATTGACAATTTCCCCTAGTTCAGTCGGTTCAAATCGCTTGCTAACGAGTTTAACGTAATAACGTCGTTGAATTGTTTCTAAAGTAGGCGCATAAGTCGATGGACGACCTACACCGTTTTCTTCCAAGGTCTTAATTAGTGTAGCTTCACTAAAACGAGCTGGCGGTTGAGTGAAATGCTGTTTAGGCTCCAAGTCAACTACTTTAACAATTTCACCTTCTTCTAAATCAGGCAAGATGTTTTCTTTTTCTTCTTTACCTTCGTCATTTCCTTCAACATAAACTTTCATAAAGCCGTGGAATTTAATTTTAGAACCATTAGCTACGAACATCACACCGTTTTGAACCAAATTCACCCGCATCGTATCGAGTACAGCAGGAGTCATTAAACTTGCCACTACCCGAGACCAAATCAAACTATATAATTTCATTTGATCTTTATCCAAGCGGTCTTTTAAAGAATCAGGAGTTCGCATAATGCTTGAAGGACGAATTGCCTCATGGGCATCTTGAGCCCCTTTCTCACTAGCAGCCGTTTTTTTAATCCCGACGGAATATTCCTTACCGTATGTTGTTTCAATGTATTCTGCCGCTTCTGTCTTACAGACATCAGACAAACGTGTGGAATCGGTACGCATATAAGTAATTAACCCAACCGTTCCTTCTTTACCAAGATTAATACCCTCATATAATTGTTGGGCTACCATCATGGTTTTTCGTGTTCGGAAGTTTAATTTACGAGCAGCTTCCTGTTGCAAACTACTTGTCGTAAATGGTTTAGCCGGATTACGCTTCCGTTCTTTTTTCGTGATTTTTTCAATGGTGTAGTCTTTTGTTTTTAGACGTTTTGTTACCTCTTTAACATCATCTGCATTACTTAATTTGGTTTTCTTGCCGTCAATGCCATAGAAACCCGCCTTAAACTTTTTACGCTTTTTCAAGAAATTACCGTTGATGCTCCAATATTCTTCCGGTTCAAAAGCGTTGATTTCAGCTTCCCGCTCCATGATGATCTTAAGGGCAACTGATTGAACGCGGCCAGCACTCAAGCCTTTTTTAACCTTTTTCCAGAGGATGGGACTAATAGAATACCCAACTAGACGGTCCAAAATCCGACGGGCCTGTTGTGCATCAACTAAATCCACATTGATTGAACGTGGTTCCTTAAAGGCCGCCTTAACAGCATCCTTCGTGATTTCATTAAAAACAACTCGATTTTTATCCGCTAAATCCAAATCCAGTAAATGAGCTAAATGCCAAGCAATAGCTTCCCCTTCTCTATCCGGGTCACTTGCGAGATAGACTTTTTCAGCTTTTTTTGCATACTTCTTTAATTCTTTGATAACCGGACCTTTACCACGAATGGAAATGTAATGAGGTTCGTAGTTGTTTTCGACATCCACACCCATTTTACTTTTAGGTAAGTCGCGGATATGACCCACACTGGCCACGACTTTGTAATTTCTTCCAAGATACTTTTCAATTGTTTTTGCTTTGGCTGGTGACTCAACGATCACTAGATATTTATATGCCATGTAGTTAATTACCACCTTTTTCAATAAACTCTTCTTATTTAATTATAGAAACAAATTATTCATTAACCGAATCGTTTCAATCTTATGTCATATTACACGGGTTTGTCAACATTTGTTCCTTAATTAACAAAAAATTCACGATTAAAGTGATAATTCTTCCAAAATATCCCGGCCCTTTATGACACATTTTGCTCCTTGTTGAATCAGCTCCAAACAGCCTATTGAGTGACCATCGATGACACTTCCTGGGACTGCAAAAACTTCTCTACCAGATTCAAGGGCTAATTGAGCAGTAATTAAGCTGCCGCTTTTTTGTTTTGCTTCTATTATAATAGTTCCCTGAGCTAATCCGGCAATAATTCGATTGCGTGCTGGAAAATGATAAGGCAGTGGAGCAGTCCCCTGAGGGTATTCACTTAAAAGAAGATGCCTATCAGCCAGATACTGTTGCAACCGAAAATTTTCCTGAGGGTAAACCACGTCCAAACCTGTGCCAACAACGCCAACTGTTTGCCCTTGATGTCGGATAGTCTGTTGGTGAACACTGGTATCAATTCCTTTGGCCAGCCCACTGACAATGACGTACTTTTCGACTAATTCAGGAACTAAATTACTGACAATTTGCTTGCCATAACCCGTTGCTACACGAGATCCAACCATGGCCAAAGCTGGTTTCTTTAATAAATCAAGATTCCCACGATAAAAGAGCCCCACTGGAGGATTATAAATTTCTTTTAAGTAAAGCGGATAGTTCTCTGATAAGATTGTTAAAAAACCATCCCGCTGATAAGTTTGCCATAAGTTACTAATCTCACTTCTTGAGCGATCAAAGGACTTTAAGAACTCATGCCGGTAATTAGTTTTAACTTGCGCAATTGTTAGCCATTCACTGGCCGTAATTGATTGCCAATCCCCTTCTAACGCAAAAGCAACCACTTTTAATAAACCCTTATTCCCAATTCCGCGAACATGTTTCATCCGATAAATAAAAAAATCCAATTCATCCATAAAAAAGCCTCCTTTTTAGTATCTATAATAAAGATACGCAAAAAAGAAGGCGAGTCATTTTTTAAACAAAAAAGTTTTTGACTGGAGCAAAGGTTTTACGATGAATGGGACACGGTCCGAATTCGTCTAAACCAGCCAGATGGTCTTTTGTGCCATAACCAGCATTTTTCTCAAAACTGTAACCAGGATATTGTTCCCCATATTTTTTCATTAAGCGATCACGGGTGACTTTTGCTACTATACTTGCCGCAGCAATCGACACACTTTTAGCATCACCTTTGATAATACTTTCTTGGGCGATCGGTACATCTTCTAATTTCATAGCATCCAATAACAAATAATCCGGTGTAAACGATAATTTTTCAACGGCTTCCTTCATGGCAAGCTTAGTCGCTTGATAGATATTAATCTGATCTATGGTTTCTTCGTCCACGATGCCAATTCCAACTGCCACAGCAGTTTCACAAATTTGAGTAAACAAACTGTCTCTTTTTTTCTCGGATAATTTTTTAGAATCGTTGACTTCTAATAATTCACAATTATTAGGTAAAATAACAGCTGCTGCGATGACTGGTCCAGCCAATGGACCACGGCCCACTTCATCAATCCCAGCAATTACCTGATACCCCTTTTGAATAGCTTGTCGCTCAAAATGACGCAGAGTGTGAGCTTCCAAACGTAAAGCTTCAGCCTTCGCCAGGCGTTTGTGAAAAGCCACCAAAAGCATGGCAACCCCCTTACGAGAATCTTGTTCCAATTCTAAAATATAAGGATCGTCAGACATGTGTATATGGCTCAATTTCGCCTTGATTTCAGCGATTGGTGCCGGCTTACTCATTTCTCTCAGCTCCCATTTCATCGTAACGATCCAAAGTGAATCGGCCTAACATTCCATCTCTAAGTTCCCGAATAATCATTAAGCTAGCTCGTTCATAATCATCTCTAAAGCCACGCTTTTTAGCAATTAAAAGAAGTTGGTCAACATCAGACAGTGCTGCTTCTGTCTCACTAAACTGATAACGTTTTGCCAGTTCGTCAGGGTAAAACTGATTAAAAAAGCGAAGACCATATAAAGCTAAATCATCCATATGGAGCAAGTCGTCTTTAATCGCACCAGTTAATGCCAATTTTCGGCCAATTTCTTGGTCTTCAAACTTTGGCCATAAAATTCCTGGTGTATCTAATAATTCCAAATCTTTGCCGGCTTTTAACCATTGTTGTCCTTTTGTAACGCCTGGACGATTACCGGTTTTAGCCACATTCTTTTTGATTAGGCGGTTCATCAAGGTGGATTTTCCAACGTTGGGAATACCGATAACCATGGCGCGAACCGCTTGGGGTTTCATGCCTTTTGACAGCTGTCTTGCAATTTTTTCTTGCAGCACTTCTTTACAGGCCGGCACAATATTGTTAATACCACGGCCTTCATTTGAGTTAATAATAAGGGTTCGGTGGCCTTGTCTTTCAAAATACTGTTGCCATTTTTGAGTTTCACGACCATCAGCCAAATCTGCTTTATTTAATAAAACCAAACGTGGTTTTTGTTGGATAATTTCATCCATCATCGGATTTCGACTTGAAATTGGCAAACGAGCGTCAACCAACTCCAGCACTATATCAACATACCTTAATTTTTCAGTTACTTCTCGGCGGGCTTTCGCCATATGACCTGGAAACCATTGAATTGTCATTTACGCACACTCCATATCTTCTATCTGATTAACCCAAAATCATTTAATGGGTAGTATACCATGCGAGCTTTCCCAATTACTTGGGTACTCTGGACTTCTCCAAAAGAACGACTATCCTTGCTTAAGCGACGGTTATCACCTAAAACGAAGTAAGAATCTTTTGGTATTTCTTTTTGAGACAGTATATCTGCTGTATCAAAATTAGTGGTGTATTGATTGCTGCTACGTTTTATTTTCGCTTGACCAAGAAAATCTTCCTCAACCCTTTTGCCGTTGACTAGCAATTCATCATCTGTGTACTGAATATGCTCCCCTGGCATGCCAATCACTCGTTTGATATAGGTATTTCCATCGGGTAATTTAAAAATAATCACATCAAATCGTTTAATTCGGGAAAATTTTTCATACACAATTTGATCATTTTGTCGCAGTGTTTTAGCCATTGAATTGCCTTCAACTTCCATGGGAATGAAGACGAAACCTCGTATTAAAAACACTAAAACGCCGGCAAGGACGATCATTTTAAGCCAATATAACGTCACTTCAATTAGTCGTTCTCTCATCTGCCACTCCCATCTTGTTACTTTTACTCTGTGACTATTTTAATTTCTTTACTTCTTCCAAGGCTTTTTCATACGGCAAGTCTTTTGCGGTCATCTTGCTAATTAATTTTAATTCAATGGCTGAGGCAGTCTCATCATCCACAATCCCAGTCACAGGTAATTTATCAGTTTCTTGGACTTTTTTGACAGCTTCAATGGTTTCGGCTGTATAAGTATCTGAGTCAGCTGAAACAGACTCATCTATCCCACTAAGTACCAGATTCAAATTCTTAATCTCTGGGCTTTTTGCTCCTTCTTCATAACTTTCTTTACGATCAATGGCACTCGATTCATAGTAATCAGGTAACTCAACTTTAACACTAGGCTCAAATCCTTTTTCGTGAATCCATTCTCCTTTAGGCGTTAACCACTTACTAGTTGTTAATTTCAAATCAGTATTATTTTCAAGTGAATTAACTGTTTGAACCGTGCCTTTACCAAAGGTTGTGCTGCCAATCACGGGAATCTTAGCTGACTCATTTAAAGCAGCTGCAAAAATCTCTGATGCACTGGCACTGCTGCCGTTTACCAGAACAACTGTCGGTTCCTTGATTTTGAAACCACCGTCCAATTCCTTACCAGCCACCAACTCCTGCTTATTCTGGTCTTTATCTTCAAAACTAACAATCGTCTTACCGTTTTTCAAGAACATGCTAGACATTTTAGCTACTTGATCCAATAAACCACCAGGATTATTTCGCACATCCACCACAAAGGATTTCGCACCGTCTTTTCGCAAAGCTGTCACAGCCTCTTCAAACTCTTCTGCCGTATGTTTCGTAAAGCTTTTAACTTCAATATAGCCAACGGTCTTATCTGTTTCATCGAGAGTCCCTTTGACCGTTTCCAAGGCTATTTCATCTCGGGTAAGGGTTACATCAAAGGTTTCGTCCCCTCTTAAAATCGTTAAGGTCACGTCAGTTCCTTTTTTCCCTTTAATCGTCTCCACCACATCATTTAATGTCCGTCCTTTTGTTTCTTTACCGTCCACTTTTGTAATGATGTCACCTATTTTCAGATCAGCATTTTCGGCGGGCGAGTTTTTCATCGGTTTTTCTGCAATAACCGGCTGTTCATTCTCCATGCTCATGGTTGCGCCAATTCCTTCAAAACTGCCGTCAATCGTCGAGTTCAAACTTTCAGCATCATCCCCGCTAAAATAATCCGAATAAGGATCATCCAAAGCCGTTGTCATCCCTTTAATAGCACCATCAATCAAGGCTTCTTTATCAATCTCACCGACATAATCAGATACAATTGTTTCATAAGTACTTGTTACTTTTTCCAGATCAGACGAATGAGGGTAGCGATTCACTTCATTTACCTTTTCTCGCTCATGTTTAATTTCATTTAGTTGATAAGCACCACCACCAGCGATTATCGCCACGCAAATTAAAGAAATAATATGGCGACTATAAGGAATCCCATTATTATGTTTGTTATTCACTCGTTCACACTCTTTCCGTCATATATTAAGCTTACTTACAGATTTATTTTGTTTAACTATCCTGTATCAGCTCAAAACTGCTTCCTCCATTCTACCATAAAATGACAGGAATTCCCGATAAAAACCTGATATCTTCCCAATAAAATCATAATTTATGCATAAGAAAAGCGGTCTTCACCCAATTTTTTTAGATAACACCCAAAAAAGTCAGGAAGAATTTTCTTCCTGACTAAATAATCACTTCTATTAAGCTAAAACACTAGCTGCACCACTGAAAATCATACCGTGACGTGGATCGATAGTCACAAGTGTGTCATTAGCGATAACAGTTGTCGCATCTTTAGCTCCAACGATAACTGGAATTCCTTTAGCGATACCGACAACAGCCGCATGTGATGTTAACCCACCATCTTCAACTACCAAAGCCCCAGCTAAATCGATTGCAGGCATGTAATCTTTATCAGTTGTTTTAACAACTAACACACAACCTTCAACTGCGAATTTATTGGCTTCTTCAGCAGAGTTAGCAACAACAGAGGTACCGATAAATGAATCGCGGCCAATCCCTTGACCGTCTAATAATTTAGAGCCAATTAATTGAATTTTCATCAAGTTAGTCGTACCACGTTCACCTACTGGAACACCAGCAGTAATTAAGATTAATTCGCCTTCTTTTGCAAAACCTGATTCTTTTGCAATTTCAGTTGCCACGTTAAACATGTCATCCGTTGATTCAGGTTTGCCAGTAACCGTTGGAAAAACACCCCAAGTAAGTGCTAAGCCACGTGCTTTACGCTCGCTGAATGTCAAAGCCACGATATGTGATTTTGGACGGTATTTAGAGATCATTTTAGCTGTGTGACCAGATTCTGTTGCAGCGACGATTGTTTTAATTCCCAAGTTACGAGCAGTATGACCAACAGATTGACCAATCGCTTCTGTCATGTCAGTTTTGCTGTATTTTTTAAGTGCGAATGCATCTTGATCAACAAGAGCTTCTTCCGTACGTTCAGCAATACTTGTCATTGTTTTCACTGATTCAACTGGGTAATCGCCAGCAGCTGTTTCACCTGATAACATAATAGCGTCTGTACCATCATAGATAGCATTGGCAACGTCACTCGCTTCAGCACGAGTTGGACGAGGATTTTTTTGCATAGAATCAAGCATTTGTGTCGCAGTAATAACTGGTTTGCCAAGTTCATTACATTTTTTAATCATTAATTTTTGAGCGATAGGCACTTCCTCAGTTGGAATTTCCACACCTAAGTCACCACGAGCAACCATCAAACCATCAGAAACGCGTAAGATTTCGTCAAGTTTATCAACACCCTCTTGGTTTTCAATTTTAGAAATAATTTGAATATGAGTTGCGTCGTTTTTCTCTAAAATATCAGTGATTTCCAATACATCGCTTGCACGACGAACGAAACTTGCTGCGATAAAATCAACATCTTGAGCGATACCAAACTCAATATCAGCCGCATCTTTTTCAGTAATACCAGGTAAGTTAATTGAAGCACCAGGAACGTTAACCCCTTTTTTACTACCTAAAAGACCTTCATTTTGAGCGATTGTCACTAATTCATTGGCAGCTTTATCGATTTCCACTACTTCTAAGTCGATTAAACCATCATCTAATAAGATATGAGTACCAACTTCTACATCATTGATTAAGTCTTCATAAGAAACTGAGAATTTTTCCGGTGTTCCTTCAACTTGGCTCATTGCAATGCGAACACTTGAACCTTTAACGATTGTAATTTTTTGACCGCCAGCCATGTCATGTGTGCGAATTTCTGGACCTTTTGTATCCAATAAAATCGCCACGCGATGACCTGAAATTTTTGATGCTTCGCGGATATTTTTAATACGATTGCCATGTTCTTCAAAATCACCATGAGAGAAATTAAGGCGGCAAACGTTCATTCCCGCATTCATCAAGTCTACTAGCATTTCAACTGTTTCACTAGCTGGTCCAATGGTACAAACAATTTTCGTTTTTTTCATTAATAAAACGCTCCTATATTCAAATTATTTAATAACAAAGTTAAGGTGTTACTAGAAAGAAATTTCTTGATTCAATGTATACAATGACAAATCAGGATGGTGTTTCCCATTCTCTAAGGTGTCAACAATATCAGTTGCCACGATTTCATTGTCGCGAATACCGATACACAATCCGCCTTTGTTCTCTTTTAATAACTCAACAGCTTTCCAACCAAACTTACTGGCTAAAACCCGATCTCGAGCAGAGGGAGAACCCCCACGAACCACATGGCCTAAAACAGACACACGGGCATGGAAATCACCATATTCAGCTAGTTTATCAGCAAAATCATTACCGCCCATCACACCTTCAGCTAAAACAATTAAGCAATGTTTTTTGCCACGGTCACGACCTTCTTTGATTTTCTTAGCCACAGAAGCCATATCAAATTCATGTTCAGGAATAATGATGTCATCGGCACCACCAGCCACACCAGCCCAAAGAGCGATGTCACCAGCATTGCGGCCCATTACTTCAATAATAAATGTCCGAACATGAGATGTTGCCGTATCACGAATTCTGTCAATTGATTCCAACACCGTATTAATAGCAGTATCAAAACCAATAGTAAAATCAGTTCCAGGGATATCATTGTCGATTGTACCAGGAATCCCAACAGCCGGGAAACCATGTTTCGTTAATGCCATGGCACCGTGGTAAGAACCATCGCCACCGATGACAACCAAGCCTTCAATGCCGAATTTCTTTAATTGTTCAATCCCTTTTAATTGCCCTTCAACTGTTGCAAACTCAGGGTAACGGGCAGAATACAAGAATGTACCCCCACGTTGCACTTTGTCGCCAACATCAGCAATCTCTAATTTACGAATATCTCCAGCTACTAGACCGGCAAATCCGTAATTAATTCCGTAAACTTCTAGTCCATCAAAGATTGCTTTGCGGGTTACCGCTCTGATGGCCGCATTCATTCCTGGGGCGTCCCCACCGCTTGTTAAAATAGCGATACGTTTCATTCAACTTTCACCTCAATAATTATTTTGAAACTGCTTTAGAAAAGACGGTTAAATGTATTTAATACTTAAACCTCGAATTCATTCTACCATTTTTTAAATGAAAAGTCTTTGTAAAACAGAAAAAATCATGAAAAAACATGAAAACACGTAGATAAACCCTTTATCACCTAAAAATAATATTCTGCTTATCCACTAAATAGGATAACTTATTTTTTAGCTCAACGGTCTCTTTTACCCAAAATTCGTCAGATAACGCAATTTTTTGGGCACTTTGTTCGTCAAAGATAATCACTGGGTTATTTCCCGGATGTTTCTCTAGAGTTTCTTTGATGCGGTCTAAGACATCTCGCGTTTCCTGTCCCCTACTAATTTTTAAATAGCAAATCTTTGAACCGATGCTCTCTTTGAAACTTTCGGCCAAAACGACCGTTTCACCGATAATCTGTAAAGCTTGATTGTACGTACTTCTTTCCACCTTCCCTTCAACAAAATAAACTTTATTTTCATGTAAATCATTCCCAATTTTACGGTAAAGTTGAGGGAATATCGTTACAGAAATTTCTGCAGTTGAATCATTGCCTTCAATAAACGCCATTTGCTCGCCCTTTTTAGTGCGAATCACGCGTATTTGGCGACTGTAAACCAAAATACTACCTCGCTTGCCAATCTCCACCTGATCGATTGAACGAGCATTTTTGACAATTCGCAAAGTCTGGTATTCGTCTACTGGATGGCCGGACAAATACGTTCCCAAATAAGTTTCTTCTTGATCCAGTTTTTCT
Organism: uncultured Vagococcus sp.; assembly: GCF_963518325.1. Lineage (NCBI taxonomy): Bacteria > Bacillati > Bacillota > Bacilli > Lactobacillales > Enterococcaceae > Vagococcus > uncultured Vagococcus sp. Next base: position 56,281 of record NZ_CAUQJB010000006.1, read on the forward strand.
TCAATGGAATAATCACTGACGGTTTCCTTCTTCAAACTTAAGATGGAAAGAAGATCTAGACTGCCACCACTGAACGAAATATTTTTAATCATCCCTTCTAAATCAACGACCAGTTGCTTACGGTTACCGTGAAGGGAATCAAAAGCGCCAATATAAATTAATGGTAAAATATTGTCTTCTTTTAGCCATTTTCGATCAATCCTCAAAAGAAAATTATCCAAGGATTTATATGGACCATCAGCTTTCCGAACGTCCAAGACATTACGGATAAAGTCCTTTCGAATCCCTTTTAATGAGCTAAAACCGAAAAGAATCGCATTTTTCTCTAGAAAAAAACTGTAACGACTTTGATTGATATCAGGTCCTTTTACTTTTAGACCAAACCGCTTAGCTTCCGTAATATACTCTTTTATTTTCCCGAGGTTGTGCCTTACGGAATGAAGTAAGGAGGCAAAAAAAGGAGCTGGGTAATGGACTTTTAAATAGGCCATTTGATAGGCGATAAAGGAATAGGCCATGGCATGAGATCGGTTAAATCCGTAGTTGGCAAAACGCTCAATATAATCATAAACTTGATTAGCCACACCCTCAGAATAACCTAAATTTAAAGAGCCTTCAACAAAATGACGACGCTGCTCATCTAACACCGTTTTTTCCTTTTTACTGATGGCCCGACGCAAAATATCCGCTTCGCCATAAGAAAAGCCCGCCATCTTGGAAACGACTTGCATAATCTGTTCCTGATAAACAATAACACCATAGGTCACATCGAGTATTTCTTGCAAATTTGGATGAGGGTAATCGACTGGCACCTCCCCTTTTTTTCGAGAGATAAACAAGTCAATGTTATCCATTGGCCCCGGTCGATAAAGTGCGTTAACCGCAGCTACATCTTCAATTGAGGTCGGTCCTAACTTGCGCAGAACATTTTTAATCCCTGCTGACTCAAACTGAAAAATCCCAACAGTTTGAGCCTTGTAAAAAATATCCAAGGTCTTTTTATCATCCATTGGCAAATCTTTCAAAATAATTTCTTCTTTATAGACCCGTTTAATCTGTTGAATCGTATCGTCCAGAATAGATAGATTGCGCAGGCCTAAAAAGTCCATTTTCAGCAAGCCAATCGCTTCCACGTCTCCCATTGTAAATTGAGTTAAGGGAATTTGATTGGAGCCAAGCTGCAAGGCAACCAAACTAGTTAAATCTTGGTCGCTAATCACCACACCAGCTGCATGAGTTGACACATGTCTGGGCAAGCCCTCAATTTTAACTGCTACTTCAAAAATCAACTTATTACGTTCACTGTCTTCTACTAGTTGCTGTAACTTGTGAGATTGTTTAAATGCCTCTTCTAAGGTGATTTTAAGGACGCTAGGGACCGCTCCAGACCATTGATTAGCTTCGTTCTGAGATAAGCCGAAAACGCGACAGACGTCACGCAAGGCCATCTTAGCAGCCATCGTGCCAAATGTAGCAATTTGTGCCACTTGATGGTGGCCATATTTCTGACTGACGTAGTGAAGAACCTCATCACGCCGATTGTCAGGAATGTCCAGATCAATATCGGGCATGGTATAACGCTCTTTATTCAGGAAACGTTCAAACAATAAGTCATACTCAATTGGATCGACTTCGGTAATACTTGTCACAAAAGAGACTAGTGAACCAGCTGCTGACCCCCGACCAGGTCCCATGACAATTTTTTGCTCAGCTGCAAACTTCATCACATCCCAAATAATTAAAAAATAATCATCAAATCCCATATCGCTAATGGTTGACAACTCTAATTCTAAACGATCAAGGTAGCGCTGGTCAGGATTTTTCACTCGTTGTGGCAAGTTTTCCTGACAAATTTTTCGCAGATAACTAGCAGCTGTCTCTCCTTTGGGAACATCAAAGTGAGGCAATAAGGTCTGGTGGAACATCATCTCAAACTGACAAAGAGCTGTGATTTTCTGGGTATTTGCCAAGGCGCTTATCAATTGATTTTTTTCGTATTTATCTTCTAAATCCGCAGCAGTAGACAAAAAATAATGCCCTGCTTGTTGAATGTGTTCTGGACCAATCCGCGTCCCCTCATCAATATGCCTTAAAACCTTCAAGGAAAAATCATCACTAGGATTTAAATAACGAACATCTTCAAGCGCCACTTCTTTAATTTGATGACTAGCCAGAACTTTTAACCAGTGCTGTTTACGAGGTTCTTCTTCATAAAGTGACACCCCGCCAAATAAACTGTCATCATCCACCTGCTGCTTTAAGTTGGCAAGAGTCTGATTGAGTTGTTCGGTTCGCTGCTCTTGATACAAGGTGGCAATCGTTGATTGTTCATCAGGGATAATTACTACCAAATCATGTAAATGCTCTTGGAACTGCTTATAATAATAATGCTCAGTCGGCTCTAACTCCATTTTGGCAGTCGAAATTTTTAATAAGTTTTGATACCCCAGCTGATTTTTTGCTAATAAGATTAAGCGGACATCCTGATCCTCTTGAGTGGACTCGCGATATTCTATTGTTAAACCAATTAACGGCTTGATTTGCTGCTTTTGACAGGCTTGATAAAACTCAGCAACACCTGACATCACATTTAAATCTGTGATTGCAAGAGAGGTAAACCCACGTTCTTTGGCTGTTTTCACAAGCTCGTCAATACGAATAGTACTCGCCAATAACGAATAAGCCGTTGTCACTTGTAATTGTGCAATCTCCATGCCACTTCCCCCTCCATCTGTACTCTAGAGTCTATTATAACATGAAAACAAGCATTCGTAATTTTTTAAGGATAACAATTTACAGCATTTTACAATTGAATCAGGCAGCTAAAAAAATCAAGAGATGAACGACTTTCTCTTCCACTCATCGGTAAATTGTGCTAAAATATGCTAGTGAAGAGAGGTGTTACAATATGCGTTATGTCATCGTTTTAGCATGGTCATTAATCTTAGGTCAAATTGTTGCTTATCTTGGTGCAGCACTAAATCATGGTTTATATAATTTCCCTCAAGCTGTAATGGGGTCAATCGTCATTGCACTCTTTGTGATTATCATTGGTGAAGTTTCTCAACCGAGTAAAGAACAATCAAAAAATTAATCGTTAATAAGACGTTATAAAACTTCTTATGACTGGCTGCTTCCTAAAGGAAACAGTCTTTTTTTGCCAAAAAACAGTCAGAGACAGTTGATTATCTCTGACTGATTCAAATTCGTATAGCTACATCACACCTGGCTAAAAAGTGATTTTCTTGCCAAGTGTTCCTTTAAAATTGATCAACGAAATTCCAATATTCACCAGTATAAAACAAGAAGTCCCAATAAAAACACCGCCGTAACCAAAACCAGCAGCAACCGTCGATCCTACCATTGGCCCCAAAACCTGTCCGAAGTTTTGGGCCATTTGATTAAAACTAAAGATGCGACTGACACCCTCTCGTGGTGTAATTCGGCTAATTAAAGAATTAATGGAAGGCATCAATGCGCCTGTAGAAAATCCCATCATAAAACGTAATGCCCCTAATTGAAATGGGGTTTTAACAAAAGCCATGGGGAAAATACAAAGTAAGAAAAAGACCAAACCGCCAATCAACACATTCTGATTTCCCACTTTGTCACCTAGCTTACCTAGAAGGGGTGAGGATATAAAAGCCGAAATCCCAGCAACAGATACAATCAAACCGCTGACGAATAAAATATTGCCACTTGCACCGCCAAGTTGACGGATATATAAAGTTAAAATAGGACTGATACTAGTAATTCCTATTTGTAATATTAGAGTAGTGATAAACAAACCAAACAACATCGTCGGATTTTTAATTTTACTGAAAATTTCTTTTGTGGAAATAACATTCTTTTTCTCAACAGGTATAAAATCCTCTTTAACAAAAAAAATCGTCAGAACCGTATTTATTAATAGAACCGCACCGGTAATAAGAAAGACATTTTCAATCCCGAAAGCTCCCGCTAAGGCGCCTCCCATTAATGGTCCAATCAGATTACCTGCTACAGTACCAGTTGCCAGTGTACCCAAAGCCCAGCCATTTCTCTCTTGAGGAACCTGGGAAGCAATCATAGCAGTCGCGTTAGGAATATAACCCGATAAAACGCCTGTTAAAAATCGCATAACTAATAACCACTCGACGTTTGGCACAAAGGCTAAGGCGCCCATAGAGATAGTCATTCCCGCCGCAGCTCGAACCATCATTAATTTTCGGCCTTTCCGATCAGCTAAGTTCCCCCAAATAGGCGCCACAATCGCAGCTGCAAAAGCGGTGACACTGATTGATAGTCCAGCATAAAACTCAATTTTATTGGATGGTGCTCCTAGATTCTCTATGTAAACAGGAATAAAAGGCATTACCAAACTAAAGCTTGCGCCTGTAAAAAAACAGCCAATCCAGGCAATGTATAAATTTCGTTTCCAATCGACTCGCATTTAATCTCTCCAGTATTTTTCTTTCAACACACTCTCGTGATCAAAATTAGTTACTTATTTAAGTATACACCTTATGAGGTAACATAATGAGACATATCAAGGAAAAAAAGTGATTTCACAAAATTTATTAATGTTACCGAATAAAATCGTCACTATGACTAGTCTACATATAACACTTGAAATAATCAACTAGATTGAATTTTTTATCTCTCTGTTAAATGACAGGTAAAAAGCCTAATCACTAGAATGGACATCTAGTTGATTAGGCTTTTTCACCTTGATGCTAGGGGTTGTAACATTTATCTTAACGAGTCTTTTTTACGGGCCCGATAGATACTGCTTCCGAAGACGATAAATGATAAGCCAATGAGTAAGTAGGCATTATTCATTACGTCATTCATTTGTGGTAAATTCCCTTTACGACCTGGTTTAGTCGGCTTGCCAGGTTTACCTGGTTGTCCCGGATCGACTGGTGTTTTTTCATTCGTAACAGTAACCAATAGGCTTTCTGGTTTGCCAGACGCTTTATCAGCAATCACAAATTGAGTTTTAACAGCAGCTAATTGATAACCCGTGGGTGCTTTTGTTTCAACGAAATAGTATGTGCCCGGTGCCAGTGCTTCAACCATCACCTTACCATTTTTATCCGTTGTTAATTTTTGTTGGATAGGTTTATTATTACGATCAACAACCTTGAATTCAGCGCCTATTAAAACCTTTTTAGCATCTGCTTTATCAACTTTCGTTAATTCAACTGAACCTTGATAATTGATAAATGTACCAAGGTTGACTGTTTCAGGTATTTCTTCGGCTCGATCTGTAATGGCTATTTCCACCTCTTCAGTGTTTAGCAGGTAGCCATTAGGTGCAGCTGTTTCTTTAGCAGTGTAAGTTCCCGGAGCTAAGTCTACGAATTTGACTTTCCCCTCTTTATCGGACTCACTCTTAGAAACTTCTTCACCATCTTTATAGAGTGTGAATTCAGCTCCTATCAATGCTTTTCCAGCTTCATCTGTCTTGATTAACTCAGCAGAACCTTGATAATTAGTAAACTCACCTAATTCAATAATCGTTGGTCTAGCGGAGGCTGATTCTGGGTCGCCTTCTGGCTTGAAGGACTTGCTAACAGTAAAGCTTAAGACTTTGGTATTTAAGAGATACTTATCTGTTGCTTGAATTTCTTTAACAGTGTAATCTCCAGGTGCTAATTTTTCAAAGTGTACTTTACCGTCTTCAGCAGAAGTCGCTACCACGTCTTTTCCAGTAGCCATATCTTTAATCGGTTCTTTGCCTTCTTTATCGAATAAACCAAAGACAGTGCCAGCTATAGCTTCGCCATCTTTATCTTGTTTAACCAGTTCAGCTTTCCCTTGGAAGTTGATATAAGTACCAAGTGATTGAACCTCAGGTTGACCTAAGTCTTCTGCTTCCACAACGAAAGGCAGTTCAAGCTCATTTAAGATATAACCATCAGTTGCCGTCGTTTCTTTCAGCGTATAGTCACCTGGTGTTAATTCCGTAAAGATTACAAGGCCATCTTCATCAGATTTTTCTGATTTAACAGGCTCCCCATCTTTGTCGTAAATCGTAAATTCAGAATCTGCTAAAGGATTGCCAGCCTCATCATTTTTTATGATTGAAACAGCTCCCTTGTAATTAACAAAATCAGCTTCTACTAAATCAACACCTTGATTATCTGCTGTTTCTGCAATGGTAAACGGAATTTCCTTTGTGTTTAAAATAAAGTTTGGTGCAGCTTGAATTTCTTTAATCACGTACTTGCCAGGTCCTAAGTTTTCAAATTTAACTTTTCCAGCAGGTGTGGCTTTAACAGTAATTGGTTGTTCAGTGACGGGATCTTCTATCGCAATATCCCCTGTTTCATCAAACAATCCAAAGATAGCCTCACCTAAAGCAACTCCGTCCTTATCAGTTTTAAGGAATGAGATGGATCCTTGATAATTTTGGTAATTGCCCATTTCCACTGGAACGGTGACGGCTTCACCAGGTCCTTCTGCAACAACGGTCAGAGGGACTTCTTTCGTATTTCTAATATAACCATCAGCGGCTTTCGTTTCTTTAGCGACATACTCACCCGGGGATAGGTTTTCGAATCTCACAAGCCCATTCTCTTGAGACGTTGCTTTCTGAATGAAAGTATCACCTTGGAATAAGGAGAACTCTGCTCCTGCCAGAACTTCACCATTATTATCCTGCTTGATTAATTCAGCAGCACCCTGATAATTAATGAAGTTATCTAAAACGATCACTTCTGGTTCACCAATCTGCCCTTCAATTTCAAATGGGAATAAATCGGTGTTTCGAATGTAGTCATCAGCGGCTGTTACTTCTTCTAAGATGTACTTACCAACTTCCAAACCTTTATATTCAAACTCGCCAGTAGTAGACGTTAACGGAGTTGGATTAACTGGATTACCTTCTTTACCTCCAGCCTCATTGGCTTTAAATATATTAAAGGTTGCTCCTGTTAATGAGTTGCCCTCACGATCTGTTTTTTTGAATTGAATCGTCGCTTCATAATTTTTAAAGCTTAAGGTTTCATTTGAAGGATTTTCTCCTTCTTCTTCATTAAAAGTGATAAAGATCGGATTTGTATTAATTAAATGCCCTGCTGGTGCTTTGGTCTCAACTAGTTTGTAATCACCTGAACCAGTGTAAGGAACATTTAACTTACCATCTTCGCCTGAAATAATCGGCGCTGTATTAATTTTCTCTTCTTCACCAGTATCTTTATTTAATTTGAACAAATCAAATTCTGCGCCAACAAGCTTAACTTCTGTATCTTCTCCGGAAGACTTGTTGATTGAAATATTACCAAGGAAATTTTGGTATTCCCCAAGGTTTTGGACAGTCACTTGCCCAGCTTGTTCTGATTTAATTTCAAAAAAGCGTGGGTACTTATTCATGATATAATCTTGAGAATTTGAATATTTTGGCGCTTTTGTTTCAACAAGTTTATATTTACCCGGGGCCAAATCATTAATTTCAATTCGACCCAAAGGATTGGAAGTGTAAGTATCGAGTTCTTGCCCCGCTTCCGTGTATAACGTAAATTCTGCTCCATCTAGCCCCTCGCCACTGCCATTAACTTTCAGCATTCTAACACTGCCTTGGTAATTAATAAAGGGTTCTGTTTTAACAAGACTAGGTTTACCGGCAGCTGAGTCTGCAATTTCAAAAGGCATTGGCTCAGTATTTTTGATATAACCAGTAGGTGCTTGAATTTCATTCAAAGTGTAGATTCCTGGTGCCAATCCTTCAGCAGTGATTTTACCTGCCTCATTCGTCTTCAGAATATCTCCAACGTTATTTCCTTCTGCGTCTTTAATTTGGAACAGAGCATCTTTTAAAACATCCCCTGTTTCAGATTTGGCGCGTTTGATCAATTCCACACTACCTTGATAATCAAGGAACTGACCAGCATCAACCTCAGCAGGTTTGACTCCGTTTGACTCGTTTTTAATTTCGAATGAGATTTTTTGAGTGTTAAGTAAGTAACCAGTTAGTGCTTTAGTTTCAGTCACTTCATATTTACCTGGTGCTAAACGAGGCATCGTAACTTTACCACTAGCATCAGATTTATACGTAACGCCAATTTCTTGATTTATTTCTTTACCAGAACCATCTGTTAGACGTGTCAATCTAAATTCTGCGCCTACCAAGACTTTACCAGTGTTATCTCCATCTACTTTGACAAAACTTGCGCTGCCCAAGTAGTTAATAAATGGCCCGACATTAACTTCTGGTGTCTGCCCTTGTTCGCTTGTTACAACTTCAAATTCGATTGGCGTTTTATCCAATAAGTATTCAATCGGTGAAGTCGGCGCTGCTGTTTCAATAAAACGATAGTCACCAGCAGAAAGGCCTTTAACGATCAGCTGTCCAGTCTCATCCGTTACTAAGTCCTGTTGACCAGCGACAGCTTCCCACTTCTCATCAATGAATTGTTCTAGTTTAAATTTAGCTCCTGTTAATTTTGTTCCATCTTCACTTTGTTTAACTAAAACCACGCGATTAATTTCATTAACCACGTCCAAGTAATTACCTGCAGTCGACGTATTAACATCAATTTTAATCTTTCGACCCACAATTAAGTCATCCTGAATGGAGTGACCTGCTGGTGCTTTTGTTTCTTTCAAGAAATACTCACCATAAGGTAATTTACCAAATTGAACAGTACCTTCTGCTGAAACCTGACCTTCTCGTAACTTTTGATTGTTTTTCTTGTCCCAAAGTTCGAAAGTCGCACCGGTTAGAACCTTGCCATCATTATCAACCTTGCGGATAACGACATTTCCTGTAGTTCCGACAGCTGTTCCGCCACCTTCTGACGCACTCACACCAACTTCTTTGGAAACTTCTTGCTCAAGATTTTCTTTGTTGGTCCCTTCTAATTTAATGTTGTTTTTAGCTTTTTCACCAGAAGGTTTCTCCAGTAACAACATGGCTTTATATTCCAACATATATGCCCGTTCAATTTTTTCATCGGTAAATTTAACTATTAGCTCCTGTTGACCAGTCACTTCGTCTGTCGTTAAGCTTACCGTATATTTAGCCGGATCCAAGGGGGCGGCCTTAGTTAATCCACCTGTTTCAGCAACATTGGTTTCATAAACCACGACTGAACTTTCATCAATCACTTGGTTAGTTGATGGTCTATCCGTTACCTTGGCATCATAAACCGTCGATTGACTTGGATTGATGGTAGCTGTCCATTGGAGGTAGCCATCCTTGTCCTGTTTACCCGCTTTGAGAATTAATGACCCACCGTTAGCAATTGAAACGTCCCCTTCAATAGTGAAGGCTCCATCAACATTTTCTGCATCTACAGACGCTTTATTATGATACGCCTTACCAGCATTCACCACTTCACCATCAAGTGATGTTTCGAAGTCAAATAGAATTTGATCGTTGGTGCCAACTTTATTAATGTCAATTACCAGGCTGTTGTTATTGGCAGCACTTGGCTCGGTAAATTTAAACTTCGTTATAAACTCAGAGGGTTCAATTTGAGCGCCCCTAACAATCGAACCGTTTGGTGCAACTGTATATCTATAAGCCTTTAAACTACCTGAGACAAATTTTTGATTAGAAGTAATTGGGTCAGTTATTGTAACGTCTCCTAATTCCTGTCGATTGTAATTAAGACCCAATGTCCAAGTGATGGTTTTCATTTTTGCATTATAGTTCCCATTCTTAAAGCCATCAGCAGATTCTTCTGGCCTAGGAGAAAATTCTTCATGGTCACTGGAGCCTAAATCACTACCATCTTGATTGATCCATTTCGAGGAAGCGTCGTTAAAAAATTTGTCATAACCCGCTTCATTTAAGACTGCTGTATCAAATTTTGTGTTGTAATTAATAATGAATTTATGATTAGTACGTGCGTAGTTGCCAATTAACTTAATGTCTATTTTACCAGCAGCTTCATCATAAACAAATTCATAGTCTATGCCTTGTTCTAACAGAGAGCCAGTATTAAGATCTCTCATAACAAAACTACGAGCCCCCAAGGCAAGCTTTAAACCGGGACTCATCTGATCCGACATACTCCAGTTATTCAACTCGTATCCGTTCATATTGACTTTTATTTCCCAAGCGATGGTTTTACTATTGTAGTTAATATCGCCAATATTTTTTATTAATCCTTGTTGATGTGCTTCTCCTTGATTGACACTTTGATTACCTGTACCATCGGTGACTTGATTTTTATAGACCTGATTGCCTGTTACTTCTTCATCCACTTTTGTTGAATAATGAATGTCAACAGCATAATCAACGTTACCAATGAATTCTATTTTAAATCCTTTGCCGTCACCAGCAGGGATTAAACGATAATCTTGCCCTTCAACTAGAGGTTCTCCCACAATTGGATCACCATTTTCATTAAAAGAAACTTTGTTCAACACAACTGACTCATCTTTTAAAATCATATTACTGGTAAAACTATCCGTTACCGTTGCCTCGTTTTCTGGAACATCAAACTCCACGTAATTGTATTTAATTGTCCATTTAAATTCTTGTGTCGCTGGATCGTAAGCAGGTGCTAATTTTTCTAAGGCTTTATTATATTTAGCCGTAATTGATGCGCCTGCATCAAGGCCATCCGGAACTTCATCTGATGAAATTGTGGCTTTGTTGACATAACTAACCGTCCCACCTTCTGCACCAGGTTTTTCCTCTTGGATGATTGAAGTTGTATACTCTAAGCGATAAGCATCTTTAATAGGATTCTTAAAGGTAACATTACCGTTAGCATCAACATCGTATTCACTTGGAGAAACTAGCTCAAACTGATCTTCAATAATCTTCCCATTAAAATCAACTTTCCCTTTGTAAATTTTAACACTCTTGAATTCTGTGCCAGCAGGAAAGTTCTCTGTTACTTTCGCGTTCGTATGAGTCGACAAATCTAAGTTGATGTCAACATCCCAAACAATTTCGTTTGGATTTGTCGGACGATCTGCATGACCTTTTTTTACAATTGAATTATCAACAGTTGGTTTGACGATGATTGGAATGCTTGGTCCTTCTTCAACAAAAGGAAATTCAATTTCACCAGGTCCAGGACCAGGTATTCCGCCTTGTTGCAGATTACCATTTACCGTTACTGTACCAGAAATATCCGATTCTTCAGATATTTTATCATTAAAAACGATGTGTAACTTACCGTCTGTTCCGATAACGCCTGTCCCATAAACCTCACCTAGAGAGTTTTTCAAATCAAACTTAATTTGTGTTTTAATTTGAACTTCCGCAGGTAATTGAATATCATAAAAATCACCTGGCTGCATTTGTTCTCTAACCGATTCAGGTATAGCATAATCAAAATTAATCTTAATGGCATCACCGAGTTCGACCGTTTGATCTTTTAAAGGTAATCCATTTGGTCCAAGAATTTCAATTCCTGTAAAAAATTTAGTATCGCCTAAAAATTCAGAAATATCTTGATTTTCTCTTTTAGCAGCTGCTTTAGCATCTTTTTTTGGTTCTTCAGTCGTAGACTCAGTTGTACTGATTGACTGATTTGTAGCGTCCGTACTTGTAGGTGGTGCGTTAGTATTCGTGGACTCTGCAGGCTGACTTGAATTAACTGGTTCCTGAGAGGCTACTAGTGTAACAAGTTGATTGACTGTTTGCTGATTAACTGTTGCACTCAGCGTTTGCTGTGGCGTTTCTTTGTCTAGCAATTGACCATTTAGTTTTATTTCAAAGGGTCCGGAAACGCCTTCTTTAAACGCTAAGGCAATTGTTTGTCCGGTTGCATGGTAAGTACCAATCCCTTGCTGGCTACTATTAACCACCGCTCCTGTATTTGCTGTCAAGCTGCCGACACCAGAAACCAGTAGATTTGTTTGGTAACTGCTGTTTGCCACTACATCTCCTTTCACCGTTAAGTTAACGTTACTTGGGTCCACACTGTCTTTATTAGCAACAGCTACCTCTGTAACAGTCAGTGAATTACTAGCAGTTGCATTAACCGTATCAGCCAACGCTACTAGCGGTGAAAAATACTGCATTAACAACATCACTAACGAAAAAACTGTCCATTTCTTTTTCATGTCACAAACCCCATTTCTGTTATTTTAAACTAATAATACCAAACCATAAAATCACTTACATCTTCAAGCAACAAACTAGAACCATCCGATGATTAAGTATCAAACGATTAACGAAAGTATATCATAATGAATCATCAAAAATAAATTATAATGCACTGCTAATTCCACTTTTTGCATTTTATCATTCCATATATGAACATAACAGATGTTACTATATAAATGAAAAGATTGTTAGTTCAAGCTTTCTGTCAACTTATCATTAAATACCACATTAATAATCAAAAACAGAATGAAATTTTATTCTTATACGTTATTTATTCAAATAGACTATTGAACTGAACGAAAACAAATGACTATTCAACAATGTATAGCTTGTCAAATAGTCATTTGTTTTATTTTTTTAATGACATGTTAACGGCCAAACCGATCAAAAGTCACTTTAAATTCATTAAATTGTTTGACCGATCGGTCTGCTTCGTTAGCGATGCCGCTGTTCGAAAGTGCTGCAACGTAGCGGTCAAGTTTGTCTTTAGATGAAGAGTAGTCTCGCTTCGCATAATAATAATAAGCTGAACATAAATCAATGTTAAGACCATGATATAAAAATTCTTTTCTCCGAGGCAAGGATTGAACTTTGACAAACCACTGATTTGCTTCTAAATATTCACCGATATCGTAACAGTGAATGATATAGTTACTCAATAAATTCGTCATTCTCTCGATATAATTGGGATATTCTTTGTATTTTCTCAAAGAAGCATAACAACTCTTCATTAATAATTGCTTTATTTTTTGCTCGAAAATAAAATAACAGGAAGTAAATATGTTCATTTCATCTAGAGTCCAAGATTCCTTTTTCAATAAATAATCTTGTAAATAAAGGACTTCTTGATGATTTAAGTGCGCACTATACTCGTCTACCGAGTATTCTTGATACACCAACAAAACATTTGCCAAATACGCCACGACTCGTTCGAAGACTATTTTACTTACTCGATACTGTTGATAAATCCCCTGTAATTGACGCTTATTACTACTGTTGGCAGCTTTAGCAAACTCCGTCCAAACAGACTTGTCTTTTTTCCCTTGATAACCCCGATGAATAAAGTGGAATTCTTCTTGCGACACATTCAGAGCTTCTAAAACCGTTAAAAAAGTGTCATACTGTAGCATAACTTCTCCTTTTTCAAAGCGAATGGCGAAGCTTTTTGCTACAACGCCCTCATAAATTTCCTTCTGCAAAAACCCTTTATCTTGTCTTAGCTTTCTAACAGTAACGCCATAACTCTCCATAACCCACCTCTTTTTCTACTATGACTTAATCATACCAAATAAAAATGTATTTGTATAATGAAAGTCTACTAAAAAGGACTCGAAATTAAGTTGATTTAAATTTTAATTCAAAGCAGCTCTAACTCCAACGATCGTCGCTGCACAAAGGAACCGGAAGTCCTTTATAGAGTACGCGATAAGATGTTTGGTCGTTTCTAAAACAAGTCACAACATGATCATTTATCAAACCCGCTGCTTGTAAAAAAGAATAAATAGTTGTTGGTCCTACAAATTTAAACCCTATTTTTTTTAAATCCTTGCTTATTTTCACAGATAAATCTGAAGTGGCAGGTACTTGAGTGATATTGGACCATAAGTTATTGATTGGTCGGTGGTTAACATAAGTCCAAATAAATTGATCAAAACTGCCATACTCCTTTTGAATTTCCAAAAATCGCTGGGCATTACTTATCGTTGCAGCTATTTTAAGTTTGTGTCTAATAACACCCGGATCAGCCAAAAGCTCATCTATTTTCTGCTGATCATAGGTGGCAATAACTTCCGGATTAAATTGATCATACCCCTTGTTCAACGTTTCTCGTTTCGCTAAAATAGTCGACCAACTTAAGCCAGCCTGCATGCTTTCCAATGATAACAATTCAAATAAAGCTAAATCCTCATGTTTCGGGACCCCCCACTCATGATCGTGATATGTCTGCTCCAAAGGACTACTGTTAGCCCAACTACATCTTTCTTGTTGATTCATCATTCTCTCCTCCTGCTATCTGCATTCTATTTCTTATAATAGCACAAGTCTGAGTTGCTGCATACAAAAAAGCGAACATTCATTCGCTTTTCTCAATATGAAAATAATTCTTCTAACTGGGCATCAGCCTCATACTCTTCAGTATAATATTTAGCTTGAGCTGTAAATAGATCATAATACCTACCTGATTTGGTGGCCATTAAGCTATCGTGAGTCCCCTCTTGTACTACTGTCCCCTTATCAAAAACAATTATACGTTGACTGAACCGGGCGCTACTCATGCGATGAGAAATATAAATAGCCGTCTTATCTTCAATCAAATCATCAAAATGTTTATAAATATCATATTCAGCCATAGGATCTAAGGCACTTGTCGGTTCATCCAAAATCACAAATGGCGCATTTTTATACCAAGCTCTTGCGATGGCAATCTTTTGGGCTTCACCACCAGATACCTCCACTCCTTGTTCATCTAAATGTTTAGTTAATATGGCATCTGTATATCCAGGCATCAACTTAACCTGCTCCCTGACACCAGCTATCTCTAAAGCTGCTTTCACACGAAGCATATCCGGCAAACGATTTGTAGCGACATTTTCTGCAACACTAAAGGAAAATAATTTGAAATCCTGAAAGACAACTGCCAGTATACGCTGATATTCAGCTCGGTCATATTTAGTCAGCTCAATACCATTTAAGGTAATATACCCTTTGTCGGTTCGTACAAACGGCATAACAACTTAATAAAGGTCGTTTTCCCTGATCCATTGCGCCCCACAACGGACAACCTTTCTCCCACTTTTAATTGAAGTGAAAAGTCCTTGAGAACCCAGACTGACGTCCTAGGATATTTAAACCCAACATGATGAAACTCAATCTCATACTCGTTGTCGTTCCGTTTTTCAACTGGCAAGCTTCCTTTTTTTACAGAGGAATCGTTGTGTAAAAAATCATAATAGTATTGGATATAGTTGACGATTGTATTCCCCATACTAATCGCCTTAAAGAATTCCAGCAAAACAGCTAGTAACTGTTGCAAATAGCCAGCGTATAGGATAACTGATCCAATTGCAATGGCTCCGACAAAGGCTTTTAAGCCAACGATGACATAAAGTAAGGCTGTTACGCTACTTGAAATAAATAAAACAGTTCCCGTATAACTAAAATCTTTTCGTTCCATTCTGAAAAATAATTTTAATGATTGACTATTAGATTGATTGACACGTTTCAAAAATAGCTGTGTTCCTCGGTACAATCTAAAAGTCATACCATTTTGATAATGCCCAACCGTATGATGATAGTAAGTGAATTCACGATTAATTTCGACAATTTCGTTAAACTGTTCAAATTTAAACAAATTAGACTTATTAAATAAGACGGTACTAGCCATAACAGGTAATAAAATTAAAGTGATAATCAGTAATAAAAACCACCAGGAATTCACCCAAGACATTCCAGTCCCGGCAATCCCCTTTGCCAGATACAACTTAATCAAAGCGGCTCCAGACACTATAAAGGCCATAACAAGCTGAAATGACGTTGTCAATGTCTGATTAATAAAAGTAGCAATACCACCATTGTAATTAGTGCCTTCAGCTGCTTTTTGATAATTTTCACGCATGTTAGGATCTTCTAAACTGGCGTATTCAACGGTCAGTAATCGTTTGGTTATTTGCTCATCAAGCAATATCCCTAGTTGACTCTGAGCTACTTCCCGTTTCTTTTGTAAAAAATGAGCCATTACATTCAATAAATAAGTGATCGTCACAAATAAAACAACTTTAGTCACTAATTGAGACTGATCTGCTTTTCCAGTTAACTCATTGACAATCGAACCTAAAAACCAAAAATCTACATAAGGAATCATTGTTGTTGACATCGCATATAAAAAAGAAGACACCAGAGCTGCTGGATGAATATCCAAGACCAGTTTAATCACTTTCGCGTATTTATTAACTAACTTATTCGACACCTTAAAAACCATCTTAGATCACCTCCTTTTGATAATAATGACTTTGTACATTATAAATTTCTGCGTATTTACCAGATAAGGCCATTAATTCCTCATGACTCCCTTCTTCACTAATCGATCCCTCAGACAAAAACAAGATTTTTTGACAAAATCGTGCTAAAACTAACTTTTTCAAAGCGAATTGAAAGTGCTCCTTCTTTTTCTAAGGAAGTACTATCTGTATCCCTTTCTATTCTGACAAAATTACTAGTAAGCTCAACGTAATGCCTGACATCATTTAATCCCTGGTTGGCTTTCAATAGTAAATGACTATGCTCGGCAATTTTATTAACATAGCTAGTAACATTATTGAGAACCGTAAAAAATAAGGTGAATTGCGGTAGTGTCAAACCACCCTTCATCATCCCCAGAACCAACAGGACATAAGCCACTAGATTACGTGCGAAAACTGCTGTATCTTGACTTAATTGGCTTAAAAAAACCGTCATTGATTCTTTTTTAATCCAAGTTAAACGCTCGTGATTAGCTTTTTCTATATGCTGATCATACCAGTTATTCATTTCGTACAACCTAATATCTTTACCATTTTCAATCCCATAAGCATTACTCTTTAAATAATAACGCTTAGCATCAATTTTTCCCCATTCATCTTTATGTGTGTGACGAAATCGTCTGATTCGTTTTAAGGACATAAAGCTAATAAGTGTTGTCCCCATAATCAAGACTAATAATAACGGGTGAACAAAGGATAAGGCCCCTCCAAACAATAAAAAACTAAGGGTAACTTCAACTAAATAATAGCTATTTACTCCAAAGGCTTCCCCGCCTGAACTGTTCTGATCCGTTCCCTCCGACTCTGCAATTTGCTTCAATTCCCTAACTTTTGCGCTTTCCATCAACTGATAGTCCATCGTCAGGGACTTTTTAAAGAGGATTAATTGAAGATTTGTCCGAACACCTAAAGCAAAAAGCATCACTTTCGATTCCACAAATCGTCTGAATGTACTGGTCAAAGCCAGTCCGAGCCCTATTAAGGTGACAATAATTATCGTCTGACTAAGTGAGTTGTGACTAATTAACTGCTTAACTAACACCGCTGGTAAAAAAACAGTTAACAATGATTCCATCGCTTTGAGGACAATGCCAAAAAAACTGTATAAAAAATATTGGGGAAACTCTTGCCAAACCCTTTTGAAATACCAGTTGATATTCTCCCTTAATCGATAATGCTTTTTCTCCATCTTTTCTCACCTCTCTTTAAAGTATAGGTCATTGGAAAAAAAATAACCGTAAAAGACATCAACGGTTATTTATCGGTCGCTAATGGTCATGAGTGGTAATATGACTTCCGTGACAAATATCTCATCTTCAAATTGGCGATTAATCATCCCATCATATTTTGAAACCAACTGGTCAATTCGCCTAATACCCAAACCTCGTTTATCACTTTTAGTACTCGTGTAACTAGCGTTGATAGCTTGGACCAATGGTCGACTGTTAGTAACTGAAATGTACAACTGTTGCTTTAAGATAGAGATATAGACTCTCATCATCCGTTTTTCTGGCTTGTCGATCTCTTCATTGGCTTCGATGGCATTATCTAAAATATTACCTATTATCACACAAAGGTCCACATCATTAATCAAAGGTTGCTTGCCCACAAAAACCTTGACAGTGGTTTTAATATTTTTGTCAGACGCAATCGACAACTTGCTATTTACAATCGCATCCAACATCGTATTACCTGATTTAACAATTTGGTCCACTTCTATAAGCTTATCTTCTAATTGGGATAAATAACCCTCAATTTCATTGAATTGGCCATCCTTTAAATACACCTTTATCGCTTGCAAGTGGTTGTGGTAATCATGCCGCCAACCACGAATGTTTTGGTATAAACTGTCTACTTCGCTAATATAGTTAGCCATTATCTGATCCAAGGAACGAGCAAAAATCATAGTTGTTTCTTGAAAGAGATATCGTAATACTAAATCGACAATCAGTAGTAACAGGAATAACATCAATAATATAAGAGCGTTTAAACCACTATTGTCTGTGCTAGCAAACAAGACAAACAATAATCCTTCAAATATACTTATCAATACCAAAATATAAAGAGTCGTTTGTTTGACTATTTTAAAGAAATGGGTGACGATACTTCCAGCAAGGATGACCACTGGGATCCCTATTGGATTTGTCTTACTTATCAATATGGCTGTAATTAAGGCTATTACTAGAGGTAAATAAATAAGTGATTTTTTTTTCGTAATAATCAAGTAAGACAATAAAAATAAAAAACAAACCAACGCAAGGTATGCATGAAACCAACTCACTAAACAAATTAAAACTAAAAAACCGAGACTTGCCAAAATTCCTCCCTTAGAAGCAGAAAAGTCCACTACCAAGTATAGAGACAAACCTAAACACCCCATAAGAATTAAACCATTAAGAAGATTATTCATTAGCTAAACCTCGATAATGAGCTAGAAAAAGCTCTTTAACTCGTCTTTTTTTATTCCGACTAACAGGCAAGACATCGCCATTAGCAAGTAGAACGTCCTTTTGATGAACAGCCGAAATGAAATTTAAGTTAACCAGATAGCTGCGATGAACTTGAACAAAGTTATCGTTTAAACTTTCAGAAAAATTAAGCAAACTTCCTTTACATTCGTGGCTACCTTTTTGGGTAACGATGTTTAAATAATGCCCCTCTGACTCCACATAAATAATCTCATATAAATATATTTTAGTTGGCAACTGGTTAAATTGAATCACCACGTAGGCCTCTTCTGACTCTTTTTTCTTAAGAACTTTTGATAGATAATGTCTCATCTTATCGACAGTTAACGGTTTCATGACGTAGCCCATCGCGTTAACCTCATATCCATCAAAAACATAATCGTCATAATTGCTCACAAAAATCAGCGAAATTTCCTGATCCTTTTCACGGATTTTTTTCGCCAAATCCATCCCACTAATATCGCCCATTTGTATGTCTAATACCAGTAAATCAATTGGAATAATGTCTGGTAGCTCAAACAACAATTGCTCACCACTTTCACACACGAAAATGGTCACTGAAACATTTAATTCCTTGGCAGCAGTCTCAACGATGCTACGATTTTTTTGACGTGTCATGTGTTCATCTTCACATATTACTATTTTCATTGTCGGCTACTTTCCTTTCTGTATCCATTCAACGTAAAAAACAAAAAAGTAACAAAGAATAATGTTCCTCTCGAACGTATCCTTTGCTACTCAAAGTCTGTCACAAATAATAGCTAAATCACTTGGCACACCAAGCAAAAGCAATGGCTTTTTCTCCTAAATGAGTGCCGATCACTGGTCCAAAATGTCCGATTTTAATATTAATACCTGGGCATCGTTCTTCCATTTCCAACTTTTCAAGCTCTGCGACCGCTAAATTATTAGCATGAATAATAAAGAATTGCATGTCAACTTTGGATTTTTTATATTTTTTTGCCATTAAATCTTCTACTCTTCCCAAAGCTTTTCTAGTAGAACGGATTTTTTCAGATAACACGATATTTCCTTCATCGAACTTTAAAACTGGTTTTATTTTTAATAAACCGGCGATTAATGCCGCACCATTTTTCAATCGGCCGCCACGAACTAATATATTTAAGTCCTGAACTACCAGAAAGGCTTCTGTATGCTCTTTAATGAGGATTAATCTCTCAAAAATCTCCTCTAAGGAATGACCAGCTTCTGCCATTTCCAAAGCTGATTCGACCATATAGCCCATCGGCATACTAGTAATTGACGAATCGAATGCTCGAACCTCGATCTCCTCAATTCCCGGGGACATGGAAATCAGGTTATTAACAAAACCAGAAATCCCTGAAGAGAGATGAATGCTAACAATTTGAGTATAACCTTGTTTAGCAATATCTTGAAATAATTCTAAAACCTCTCCGACAGAGGGTTGAGAAGTTGTCGGAAACTCTTTACTTTTGTTGAGTAAGTCATAATACTCGTTTGCTTCAATATCAACCCCCTCATTGTATATCTTTCCATCCAAAATAACAGGAATCGGAATAATAAATAAATCTGGGTGACTTTTCATTTCATCTGTTAAATACGCTGTACTATCTGTCACAACAGCAGTTTTCATATATATTTACCTCACTTTTATTACACTATACGTGTCATCGTGTCTTTACTATACCATATTTACCTTTTAGTGAAAACCGCTAATCGAGGGTTGAACTTACTTCAAAAATTCGGCAATTGCATGGGCATTTACAGCTTCATCAATTTCCAGAACGCTTCCTGCGTCAGCGTAATATCCGTCTGACCAAGAACCATCCACTGGAATCGTAAGTTTTTCAAGAGGTTTGGACAGACCAAACAGAAAATCTTTGCCGATACTTGGATAAAGGCTGCCTGGTAGATTTGTATGGGTGTAGCCTTGAATTTTCCCAACAGCTTCTGGGAAGTTTAAGATATTTTTAGCTGACAAACCTTGAGCAAAAATGGCATTCATCACCTGTTGTTGCCTTCTTACGCGACCAAAATCCCCTTCTTCATCCATTCTAAAACGTGCATATTGAAGAGCGGTATGGCCATCCATTTTTTGAGTTCCTTGACTGATATTGACTCCATCTAATTCGATATCTTTTTCGGCGTCAAGTTTCAAACCGCTAGGAGTTAAGGTGTCGATAATTTTTGGGAAGGAGCCAAAGTTAACAATCGCGTAATACTCAACATCCACGTTAAAAGTTGTTTTAATGGTCTGTCTAACTAGTTCAGGCCCCCCAAATGAATAGGACGCATTGATCTTATTATAGCCGTAACCCGGAATATTAGCATAAGTATCCCGCATAAAAGAAACTAATTTTGGTGTTTTATCCTTTTTATTATAATGAGCAATCATAATCGTATCAGAGCGCCCTTGGTCAGCCCCCCGGGAATCACTACCTAAAAAGAGTACATTGATTGAGCCGTCTGTACTTTTTTGTCCCGAAAACTCCTTGTATTCCTGAGGCGCGAAATCTTTATCATGTTTAGCAGCCCGAAGACCTTTGTTATACTCATAAAAACTATAAGCTGCAATTAAAATAATTAATAATAATAGCAATTTTCCAATAGATTGAGCCATGCTCCCCCGATGTTTTTTAACCTTTTTTGGTTTTTTGGGTTCTTTCGATTGTTTCGGTTGTTTAATTTTCGGCGTTTCTTGGACGGAATTGCCTTCTTCCCCTTGATTATGGAACCGTTCCATTCTTGACATAACTGTCACCTCGATAATTATTTGACTTCATTAACCTATCTAAGCATATAGGAATATCCATCATTTGAACAGTCTAAAGTCTAAATTTAATCAAATCTACAGATTTTTTTAGTGAAAGTCACACATAATATAACTATCTCGAACCATTTAAATGACCATTCCCCTAAAAAACTATTGCAATCTGATTAATTTGATTGCAATAGCTCTCAGTAAAAACCTTATAAACCTTTTATTTCATGAACATGGTAACAACCTAGTTGTTTGACCTGCCCACCTAAATACTTAATTTCCTCCATAGCATTTGCCAACAGAGGTAACTGCCGTTCTTCTAAGACGATGTCAATCAAAAAGAAATACTCACCCAGAGTCGTTTTTAAAGGACGTGATTCAATCTTATTGAGGTTAAGTTCCCGCCAACTAAAGGTGGTTAATGCTTTTTGCAAGGCACCGGGAAGGTTGTTCGGCATAGTAAAACACAAAGAGGCTTTTTCGATGCTTTCATTCTCATTTCGTAAAGCTGCTTGATTGCTAACAATCCAAAAACGCGTTTTATTGTGCCCAATATCTTGAATATCCGCTTTGATAATCTGCAAATCATACTCCTGACCGCAAGCCACAGGACCAATTGCCGCCACTGAATCATCAGAGGTATTCGCAACCATTTCAGCGGCCAAAGAAGTTGAATCTGTCGCAATAACACGTGCTTCAGGTAAATATTCAGCAATAAATTCTTGGCATTGAGCCAAGGCCTGAGGGTGAGAATAGACTTTTGTAATACCAGTCAATTCAGTCAATTGGCTTTTCTTCATTAAAAGTTGTTGGGCAATTGGCATGACCAGTTCGCCCAGGACGGTTAAATCTGCTTTATGGTAAAGATAGTCTAAAGTTAAATTTACCGTCCCTTCAATGGTATTTTCAATTGGTACCACCCCAATAGGAATTTCACCTTGGGAGACGGCCTTAATACACGCAGGGATTGAACCATAAGAAATTAACTCGGCATTCGAAAAATACTCTTGAGTCGCACTGTGGGTGAAGGAACCTTTTGGCCCCAAATAGGCAACTTTCATTTGATCATCCTTTAACTATTTTTTATTACGATTTGCTTTAATATATCCTGACAAACCTCTTGAGGTGTCAACTCACTTGTGTCAACTACCCAATCGGCGCACTCTTCATATAATTGTAAGCGACCCGTAAATAAATCAACAATTTCCTCGCTAGACTTTTCCAAAACTAAAGGACGAATAACATGTTCATCATTCATAATACGATCCAGTGATACTAAAGGGTCTGCTTTTAAGAAAACAACATTATGAGCTTGTTTTAAAGCATCTCGATTCCCCTCACCTGTCACAATCCCACCGCCAGTAGCGATAATACCTGGTTTACTAGCTAACTCTTTCAAGGTATCGGTTTCCAGTTGACGAAAGGCCGCTTCGCCATTTTTTTCAAAATAGTCGGCAATCGTCATACCGGCTTTTTCAACGATAACCTCATCACTATCAATAAAATCAACTTGTAGTTGCTTCGCTAGCATCTGGCCAACAGTCGATTTACCTGCCCCCATAAAACCAATCAGTAACACTTGTTTCATATACATTCCTACCTTCCAATTAGTTGTGATAAATCATCAAAAAAGTTCGGATATGATACTGACACGGCTTCTGATTTCGCTAACTCAACCTCACCGTCTTTCACCAATAAAGCCGCCACAGCCAACATCATACCGATACGATGGTCACCATAACTTGTAACCTCTGCACCACGTAGCGGCGTTGGACCATCAATAATCAATCCATCAGCAGTCGCTTGAATTTTAGCACCCATTTTCGTTAACTCACGGGCCGTCGCATCAATACGATTGGTTTCTTTCACTTTTAATTCTTCCGCATCTCGGATAATCGTTCGCCCTGCTGCTTGTGTAGCAAGTAAGGCAATCACAGGCAACTCATCGATTAGTCGAGGAATAATATCACCACCAATTTCAATTGCCTTTAATTGGCTAGTTGCAATCGTGATGGAACCCGATTTATTTTGCTGATCGTCTTCAGAGACCGTCATCCTTGCGCCCATTTCTGTTAAGACATCGATAATGCCTGTTCTTGTCTGATTTAACCCCACATTGATCAGTTTAAGCTGACTGTCCTTCAAAATGCTAGCAGCAACTAAGAAGAAGGCGGCTGAGGAGATATCTCCCGGAACAATAACTTCTTGTCCGATAAGCTCTTGGCCACCAGATAAACGAATCGTTTTCCCGTCAACCTCAATTTGGCCACCAAACTGACGGATCATATCTTCTGTATGATCACGAGTGACTTCTTTTTCCTCAATAACCGTCTCACCTTTAGCTTGTAAGGCCGCTAATAAAATAGCAGATTTAACTTGAGCGCTGGCAACAGGCATTTTATAAGTGATACCTGTCAAATTAGCCGTTCCAGTAATAGTAAGTGGAGGAAATTCTGTGTACCCATCACCGTGACAGATAGCCCCCATCTCTTTCAATGGTAACATGACACGATTCATTGGTCGTTTAGCAATCGACTCATCGCCGAAAAGCGTTGTTGTAAAGGCACTCCCTGCTAATATTCCGGTAGTTAAACGAATGGTTGTCCCTGAATTACCAATATCTATTGCCTTAGTCGCCGGTTTTAACCCGGCCACACCTGTTCCGTGAACTATAATAACTTCACCGTCATCTTCTATTTTAACGCCTAATTCTTCGAACATGGCTTTAGTAGACAAACAATCGTCCGCTCGTAAAAACTTGCGAATGGTCGTTGTTCCTTTTGCCATCGCACCAAACATAATGCTACGATGGGAAATCGATTTATCTCCCGGTACTTCTAAAGTGCCATTAATCCCGATTTGGTTCGTCAATAATTTCATCTTTAACTCCTTACTTTTCATAACAAGTATAATTGCCATCTTGAGTTAACAAGTCATAGGCAATCTTAACATCTTGTTGATTTTTAAATGTTAATTGTAGTGTACCAAATATATCTTCCCGATTCTCGATAATTTTCAAATTTATTAAAGAAACATTGGCGCCAGCTAAAATCCCCGTAACTTTAGCAATCTCACCTGGATGATCCGGAACTTGCACAAAGAGATCATTAAAGGCCGGTATAGCACCTGATTTACGCTGAGGTAAAGCATCCCGAGAGTTTTTAGCAGAGGCGAAAAAGTTAAAGATGGTCTGTCTGTCGGCGCTTTCCAACCAATTCAAAATATCAGACATCTGTCCCTGCCAGTCTTTCATTTCAGAAATTAACACCTCTTGATTACTAAGTAAAATATCCGTCCACATAGCTGGATCTGAGGATGCAATCCGCGTAATGTCACGAAAACCACCTGCCGCCAATTTTTTGGTCATCGGCAACTGTTCCACTAAGGCCTGATTATGTCTCACTAAAGCAGAAGCAATAATATGAGGCAGGTGACTGACAACTCCCGTAATTTGATCGTGCTCTACTGCGGTCATTTCAACAAATTTACCACGAGTCCCTTTGAGTAAATCTTGCAGGTGCTCAACGGTTTCTGCTGTGACAGTTGAACTTGGTGTCAGCACATAATAAGCATTTTCAAATAAATTAACATCTGCAGCAATAAATCCTGACTTGTGAGAACCAGCCATAGGATGTCCGCCAACAAAACGCAATTGTTCATTTACCAGTGATTCAACTAATGTCATAATTTCACCTTTAGTACTGCCCACATCGCTGACGAGCAAAGGTTTAACTAGCTTTATATCATTTAATTGACTTAAAAAAGCCATCGTCTGCTTAACTGGCGTACACAGCAGCAAAACATCTGCCTTGACGACTTCGGAAGCAAAGTCTGTTCCAATCTCATCAATTCCATGTGCTTCCAAAGCGCCTTCCAGAGAATGCCGATTCGCGTCCATCCCGACCACTGTAATCTGGGGATGTTCCTTCTTAATGTTCAAACAGAGAGAACCGCCAATTAAGCCAGTTCCTATTATTAAGATGCGTTTAAACCTTACACTCATTTGACAGCTTTCCTTCCTTTGTTGGATGATTAAAAGGTCCGCGTGTACTCGCGGTAATCCTTAACAAGTTCTACTAAACGAGCAAAAGAATCACTTTCGAATTTATTAAGAATAGCTTTAGCTACTTCTGTCGCCACTACGGCTTCAGCCACAACACTTGCGGCAGGAACCGCACAACTATCGGAACGCTCAACACTTGCTTTGTAAACCTCTTTTGAATCAATATCAACACTCATCAACGGTTTGTATAAAGTAGGGATTGGTTTCATAACACCACGAACAACAATTGGCATTCCATTTGTCATACCGCCTTCAAAACCACCTAGATTATTGTTTGAGCGAGTGTAACCAGCTTTTTCCGACCAGATAATTTCATCCATAACCTCACTACCAGGTAAACGAGCCGCTTCAAACCCAACGCCAAATTCTGCACCTTTAAACGCATTGATACTGACAACCGCTTGGGCAATTTTAGCATCTAGTTTTTGATCCCACTGGGTGTAACTCCCTAATCCAACGGGAACATTTCCCACAATTACTTCAACGACGCCACCGACCGTATTACCATTCTTTTTTGCATCGTCAATGACTTGTTTCATTTCTAAATCTACTTTTGGATCTAAACAACGAACCTCGGATGCTTCTGAACGCTCAGCAATCTCTTTAACCGTCAAATTCTCAGGAACAGTCCCTCGAATGCCACCAATTTCCAAAACATGACCTGCCACATCGATGCCTAATTCTTTCAACATCTTTTTAGCCACAGCACCAATCGCTACCCGCATGGTTGTTTCACGAGCAGATGATCGTTCTAACACATTTCGCAAATCGTTAAAGCCATATTTAATGCCACCAACTAAATCAGCGTGACCTGGACGAGGTTTTGCAACTCGACGTTTTTTCTTCTCTTTTTCAGAGACTGCCTCGACAGACATGACTGATTGCCAGTTTTTCCAATCTTTGTTTTCTACTACTAGGGTAATCGGTGAGCCTAATGTTTCACCATGACGCACGCCAGAGGTAATTCTTACCTGGTCCTTTTCGATCAACATACGACCACCACGACCATAACCAATTTGACGCCGCGCTAATTCTTGATTAATATCTTCCATAGTTAATGGAATGCCGGCTGGTAAACCTTCAATTATCGCCGTCAATTCTGGTCCATGTGACTCTCCCGCTGTAAAATATCTCATCTTCATTTCCTCCTATTTACTAACCTTCATTTTGTGGATTCACCTATTTAAACGGCCTTCTGATTTTAATCACGCCATTCAGGTATGACATCCAATCGCCAGACTTCCAGCTAATCGATTGAATCTTTAGACAATTCGATTGACATGCTACTTAATAAGAAACTCTCTCATCTCATCTGTCACTATCTTGACAATTTTAGCTTTTCCGATTGACTCCAATAAAACAATGCGAATATCAGAGCCAACGGCTTTTTTGTCATGTGTCAAAGCCTTATAAAGTGCCTCTTCAGACCAATGTTCAGTGGTGATTGGTAAATTAAATTTCGTTACCATCTCAATTAATTGCGCCGTAGTCCCTAGAGGCATTAACCCTTTCTCTTCAGCAACCCGACTAATTTGAATCATCCCGATGGAAACGGCCTCACCATGAGTAACCACCCCATAACCAGCCGTGTTCTCAATAGCATGTCCAATCGTATGACCAAAGTTAAGAATCAATCGTTGACCCGTATCAAATTCATCTTCTTCAACAACTTGGCGTTTAACTTTGCAACAAGCCGTAATAATAGCTTCAGCGTTGGCCAATAAATCAGCTTCATCCTTTAGTTTTGACAACGTCTCCCATAACTCTTTATCAGCAATAGCCGCAGATTTAACGATTTCAGCAATTCCCTCTCGTACTCGGCGAGGCTCAAGTGTTTTTAAGGTATCAGTATCAATTAATACACCATCTGGCTGAGCAAATGTTCCAACCAGATTTTTGGCCGATTTCGTATTTACCGCTGTTTTACCACCAATACTACTGTCAACTTGTGCTAACAACGTTGTTGGGATTTGTAAAAAATGCAAACCTCGCATAAAGGTTGAAGCCACAAAACCTGTTAAATCACCTACAACACCGCCACCTAAGGCAATAATTCCATCTTTTCGTGTCATCCCTTGACTTGCAAGCCAATCATACAATTCTTCTGCTTGCGTCAAACTCTTACTCGTTTCACCAGTGGGGACAGCAAAAACATCTGCTGTAAACCCCTCCTGGCGTAATTGCTTCACTACTTGCTCAGCATATAGTGCTTTGACTGTTTCATCGGTGATAATCATCACCCGTTGAGGCTTCCACAGGCCACTGACCCACTGACCCACATTCGCCAGCAGGCCTGCACCTATCGTTAAGTCATAACGGTGATGAGGTAACGTAACAGTTAATTTCATCTGTTCACCCCTTAAATTAATTTAATAGCATTAACTTTCTTCATCGCTTCTTCAATGATGTGAACTTGCTCCATCATATTTAAGTACGTTTTTTCATTTAATGACTGTTGTCCATCAGACCAAGCTTTAGCAGGCTCTGGATGTATTTCGACAATTAAACCATCAGCTCCAGCAGCAACCCCCGCAATCGCCATTTGAGGCACGTAATCCCAGACACCAACACCATGGCTTGGATCCACAATAATAGGGAAATGACTTAATTTTTTAATCACAGGAACGGCACTTAAATCCAAGGTATTGCGGGTAGCTGTTTCGTATGTTCTAATTCCACGCTCAACGAACATAATATTAAAATTCCCGCGATTGGCAATGTATTCTGCTGCATTCAACCACTCATCAATTGTACCAGAAATCCCACGTTTAAGAGCAACTGGTTTACCTGTTTTTCCTATCGCTTCTAGCAGCTTGAAGTTTTGCATATTACGCGCACCGACTTGGATAATATCTGTGTATTTGCAGACTAATTCTAAGTTAGCTTCGTCCATCACTTCAGTAATAACCTTCATATCGTACTTATCAGCCGCTTCACGGATGTATTTCAAGCCTTCTTCTTCCAATCCTTGGAAAGCGTAAGGAGACGTTCTCGGTTTAAAAGCACCTCCACGTAGGACAGTTGCTCCGCCTTCTTTTGCTATTCGTGCACATTCCATAATTTGATCCAAACCTTCGATGGAACATGGACCCGCCATCATAACCATACTTCCGTCTCCGATTTTTAACCCGTCCACGTCTACGACAGTATTTGCTGGGTGAAATTCACGACTTGTCAATTTGTATGAACAGGTGATTTTAACTGTCTGTTCAACTCCATCATAACTCTTAAAACCAATATCTTGTGCGCCGCGGGTGTCGCCGACCAATCCGATAATCGTTTGTTCTGTACCCTCACTCAAATGGACATCAAGTCCTTCTTTTTTAATTCTTTCAATTACCACATTTACTTGTTCTTTGGTTGCATTTGGTTTCATAATAACGATCATTTATGCCATCCTCCATTTATTATACTATATTTTTTTTATTGCTGAACGAACTACTTCAACAGGCATCGGCTGGCCAGTCCACAATTCGAAAGCTTGCGCTCCCTGATGCAGTAACATCCCTAACCCATTTACCGCCTGACAGCCTTGTTCTTTTGCTAAAGTTAATAATTTTGTTTCTCTTGGTTCATAAATAATATCGGCAACTGCTAAATCTGATCGCAGCCAACTACCATCTGAAATCAAACAGCTACCTTCATTTGGACTCATGCCAACACTGGTCGCATTGACCAGAATATCAGCTATCGCTATTTCAGCTTCAAGCAATTCTTGGTTTTCAATTGGCAACAACCTGATGGGACAAGAAGTCTGCTTGGCAATTAAGGCCAAACGTTCTTCAACCTGACTGTAACTACTACCTGAGCGATTAAATACCACCACATCTTTTGCCCCGTCAACAGCAGCTTGAGCGATAATTGAGATTGCTGCACCACCACCCCCAAGAAAGACAAATGATTGATCAATAATCTCGATTTCTTCATCACGTAAACTTTGCATAAAACCATATCCATCAGTATTATAGCCAATTAGCTTTCCATCTCGATGAACAATCGTGTTAATAGACTGAACTAAGTGAGCTACCTCCGAGGCTTCATCAACTAATTCGTAGCCTAACTGTTTATTAGGCATTGAAAGGTTGACTCCCATCAGATTGAAAGTCTTAACCGTTTCTAATGCCTCTGCCAGATCCTCAGTACCAACCTCAAAAGCGAGATAAACAGCATCTATTCCCAACTCCTTAAAAGCCGTATTATGTATCAAGGGTGAGATACTGTGTTTAATCGGTGTGGCTAAAACTGCTGCCAACTTTGTTTCACCAGTTATCATACTAAAAACCTCCTCTCTAGCGTAACTATGATTGTTTGAACATGTTAAAAATAAACGAATGCTTCACACCGTTTAGAATTCCTTGTCTATTGCTTCATCAAAGCTAAAGCATTGTGAATCAATAGAAAAAGACGTTTACCGTTGAATGTCATCTACGGTAAACGTCTCTGTTGGTTAGGTAAATAATTATCCTAGTTAACAAAAATATAAAAGCCACCGTAGATTTTCATCCATGTGGCTTGGTCATTTCAAAAATCCCTTAGCCATCATAGATACAAACTTGGAATGTTTGCACCCATAATGTTTATGGCTACAAACTTATCTAAAATAGCTAAAGTAATAATTATTTAGTTTTGCGTTGGTTGTTATTAATTTCATAATTATCACTCCATCTGTTTTTTTCTTTCAAATAAGAATTGCTCTAAGTATAGCCTTAAAAAAAATCATTGTCAAACACTTTTTATATAAATATGAAATTATCTTGAAAACTATTTTTTATCTATTCATTCTAATTGATCGCTCTGTCTCCCTCTGGCTTGACTTCTGGCACACGATAAAACATAAGACCACCCACGATAAACAACACAATCAGACTGGCAATTCCATACTGAGATTTCCCGGTAATTTGGGTCATCACTCCGAAAATCAAAGGTCCTAAGACAGCAGAAAATTTACCGAAAATATTGTAAAATCCAAAAAATTCATTAGAACGATCTTTGGGAATAATTCGCGCAAAATATGAACGACTTAATGCTTGAATACCTCCTTGTGACGTCCCAACTAACACACCTAACAGCCAAAAATGTATTGGTTTAGACATAAACATGGCTAAAATACAAATAACAATATACACTCCAATTGCAAATAAGATCATCGGTTTTGTGCCAAATTTTTTCGCAAAATAACTGTAAAGAATTGTAAAAGGAAATGCCACCACATTAACCACTAATAAAATAATGATGAGTGTGGTCGAGGTAATCCCCATGTCAATCCCAAAAGCAGTCGCCATGGTGAAAATAGTATCGACACCATCAATATAGAAAAAATAGGCGATTAAGAAAAACATGATGTGGCGGTATTTTCTAATATCTTTCAAAGTCTCACCAATACGCTTCAAACTAGTTCTGACAGGTGTTCTATCCCGTTCTATTCCATGTACCTGATGAACCTTCTTGAAAAAAGGAATTGAAAATAATAACCACCACAAAGCCGTTAAAACAAAACTCAATTTTGTAACAAACTCTGCACCTAAGGGTTCAGCACCAAATATCTGTAGTAACATCACAACCACAAATAACAAAGCACTTCCAATATAACCAAAACCATAACCATAAGAAGAAACTTTATCATTTCGCTCATCAGTCGTCACATCTACGAGAAAACCATCATAAAAAACATTAGCTCCTGAAAATCCGACATGAGAGATAATATAGACGATTAACAATGCGACCCAACTATGATTTGGCACAAAAGCCAAAGCTAAAGTCATAATCATGCCGCATATAGCAAAAATATTAAATAATTTCTTTTTTAATCCTTTATAGTCCGCAATTGTTCCTAGGATGGGAGCTGATAACGACACAATTAGAGTGCCAATTGAAGAGGCATATCCCCAAAACGCAGTAGAATTTGCTTCTGAAATACCACTATTACCAGCTACTACTTTAAAATATATTGGCAATAACGCCGTTACAATAACCAATGAATAAGCCGAATTGGCCCAATCATATAAAATCCAACTTTTTTCTTCCTTAGTAAACTTCATTCATCTCTCCTTAATTGTGACCTGCTAAAACTTAGGCACACTTATCTCACTAAACGGACTGCTTGTTCATTTAAAAATATCCATTATAACATTGCCATCAACCGCCCTAGGGAATCGAGTCAGCTCTAAAATCTTAGCAAAAGTTGGGCCTTCGTCCACAAGTTTTGCACTCAGGATTGTATGTCCAGCCTTAATCCCAGGCCCTTTAAACATAATAGTTGTTTGGTAATTTTCTTTCTTCGGCGAGAAACCATGAACCGCCTTATAACGATTTGGCAAACCAATCTCATCGTCCTCAACCATTTCAATCGTGGGGCCTTGTGATTCATCGTTAAAATAATAGCCTCGCTTAGCTTCCACCATAAAGGTACAATTACTCGCTCCCCCTTGAGCTTTGACTTCCTCAGTTGTATAAATAACTTCTACGCCTTCGACAGACTCAATGACATCGCGAATATCTTTAGTAGCAACTGGGGAATCACGATTACAATATATATAAGTCGAACCGTCACAACTTTTAGCGAAGACCTGCCAACCGCGTTTCGTAGTCCCTAGCTTTCCTGCTTCCTGCCAGCCACGTGAAGCAAATTCGTGATTTAAACGAATCATTTTTGATACGTCAATTTGATAATGATCTCCGAGTATCGCAAAAACAGTCTGATCATATGTCCCCGCTTCTTTGGTTGCGTCGATGATTGCTTTAACTCGTTTATCTTGCCGTAAAAAGGCATCTTGGGCCTCTGTCGAGCGAACACCATGAGCATGGCGTTGACTATCCATGTCAACTAGATGGATCAATGTTAAATCAGGTTGTTTTGATTTTAACGTTTCAACGGCACAAGCCGTAACAAAATCATCCAAAAAAGGCTGCTTAATACCTTGGCGTAATTTGCCAAATTTTCGATTCATTTCAAACAAAAATAAAGGAGAGCTAGCTTGTAAAGAAACCAGTACCTGATTATTCCAAATCCGATTAGGGAAAATTTCCGCGATGTTGTAATCAACCTTACTCTTAGCAGTGACAGGCCATAAAAAAGCAGCAGTCTTTAAGCCTTGCTCATGCGCCACGTCATACAATGTTGGAACTTGAACATCTTTTCTGTACCAAAACCAATCAGGCGAAGTCGCCTCTGGCTGCAATTTAGTGTTGTTAATAATACCGTGGGATTTCGGATAGACACCTGTCACGATACTCGTATGAGATGGATACGTTAACGACGGATAAATCGGCTCTACTTCCTGAACATGGGTTCCTTCTGCTTTAAAGCTTTCTAAAGTAGGAGTCATGGACAAATCACCGACTAAATCCTCTGCTCCCATAGCATCAATGGAAATTACCACTAATTTTTTTTGCATTTTCACACCTACTTTCTAATGATATTATAACAAATTATTGTATTATGGGGCTAAGATTAACTTGGAATCCATAATTTTTTTATAAATTGTGATAAACTTAAACTATGTAAGTACATCAATGACTTATTATAACAATTGAAAGGTGAGGATTTATTGTGTCCAAAACTACGTCAATCGATGATATTATGCTTGGGCGGAGGTCCATCCGCCAATATGACAAGCGAAAACGAATTTCTAGAGATGAATTATCAAAAATTTTAACGGAGGCCACTAGTGCTCCGTCTTCATTAAATATGCAACCGTGGCGCTTTGTCATCATTGAGTCCACCAAAACCAAAGAAAAGATTAAATCCTTATTAACGTTTAACCAAATTCAATGTGACACTTCTGCCGCTTTGATTTGTATTTTTGGTGACCTACAGCCCCAGTCAAATCTGGCTAAAATTATGCAAGGATCTGTTGATCACGGATCCATGACGCCTGAAATTCGTGACCAGCAAATCGACAAAATAACTACTTACTATCAAACCGCCTCACCCGAACACATCAAAAATACCCTTCTTTTAGATGGTGGTTTAATTGGCATGAACCTAATGCTAGCTGCTCGTAAATACGGCTACGACACCTGCCCAATCGGCGGTTTCGAAAAAGACCAGCTAGCAGACGCTTTAAATTTAGACTCTGAGCGATATCTCCCCCTGCTAATTATTTCCATTGGCAAAGCTGCCGAAGAAGGGTATCAATCCTACCGCTTGCCAATCGCTGATATAACAGAGTGGCAATAAAAAAAGAAACAGACGGATGGTCTCACTAAAATCAACCCTGTCTGTTTCTTTTTTATTTACAAGTAAACTGCCAAGTGACACCAAATTTATCCGTGACCCAGGTTGCCAGTTTAAAATCACCAATTGGCATCGGTCCCATAATGATAACACCCTCTTTTGCAATCGGATTAAAGACTTTATAAAATTCCTCTTCCGACTCCATCTCACTGTACAAAGAAATCCCCCACTCAATAGGAACCTCATTCCCCGCGCCCATGTCTAAAAAATATAAATCAAGCCCATTTAGTTTTAAATGGCCATTCATGAGTAATTCAGGTTGATCTGGATAAGCAACACTTGATACAATACTAGTATTCGGGAAAACACCTACATAATAAGCCATAACATCTTTTGCCTCAGTCGGAAATGTTAAAAACGGAATAACTGCTTTCATCAACTTTCACCTCCATTTATAGTGTTATTTTTGAATAAGGAGGAACATGTTACATCCAACTAATTCCATACCTATTGACTATGCGCCCCATTTTACCATCCTAAAGCTGTTCTTCAAAAGACATTGTAATCGTGGCTTCTCCAGAGTCTAGAATTTTCTGAGAGAAGTCATCGGCCTCTTTGACAGCTAGAGTACTTCCTTCACATGTTTGAACGCCAGATAAGGGTAACTTTTCACCATTAAATCGCCTTCTTTCTTTAATTTTTTAATTAATTATACTATCATTATACGTCCAAATCAAAAAATAGCCTACTATCATGAATTATCACTTGTTAAGTTTCTATAAACCCATTCTCTAAAATGCGCATGTACGCTTCAGACCGTTTCAAAATATCATCAAAAAAATGTAAATCATTGACTTTTTCTTGCCCCATCATAGATCGTGCTTCTAATTCAATTTGATTAAAAGTCATTATAACTAGATGGACCACATCTTCTTTATTAACAGATGCCTTAATTGGCATTTCCCGAAGGATTTCCGAAACTAGTTTGAAATGCTGGGTTCTTGTCACCTCAATGTAACTCATGACTTTTTCATAAAGCTCATCAGGTAAACTTTCCAAATTTCCATAAGCATCTAAGAGCAATTGCATCTCCTGAGGATAGGTCTCCGCCATTCGAAACTTCAACTTCATGGAATAATCAAATAGTGCCAATAAGCTATCTCTAGGGAAAAGCTGCTGATTCAGCTCGGCCGACAATCGGTCAATCGCAAAAGCGACAGCTTCACCATAAAGATTTTTTTTAGATTGATAATAATGAAATACCAGACCTTTGGAGACTTGAGCTTTCTCCGCAATTCCATCGGTTTTGGTTTTAAAAAAGCCATGTTCAGCGAACTCTGCAACCGCCGCTTCAATAATTCGCAGGCTTTTCTGATCTCTCATATTTGCAAGTCCTTCCGCTTGTAAACGAATAATGTTCCAACTAACGAAAGAATACTAATCACAACCAACCAAACAATCAGAGTTACATCAAGACCTTTCGCCAATAAGTTAGCTGGGCCCCCTTGAGACATTGGGGATATATCTTTAAAAAAACTGAGCTTTTCTTGCAAGTCACCAAGAATCCCAAGTAAATAAAAACCGAAAACCAATCCCAAAGAAACACTCGTACTTTGGTTAACAGAACGCAGAATGCTAGATATAAAAAAGCCCACTGCCAAAAAGAACAATAAAACAAAAAACTCAGGAATGGCTATTTTTGCCAAATCGTTTAGTATCGACTTAACAGTTGTATCGGTATTATTAAAGAATGCAATGGTACTAAAACTAGCACTAAAAGTAATTAGCCAAAAGACGATTATCATACTAGTTCCTGCTAAAAATTTTTCTAGGACGATGCGCACACGACTGACTGGCTGGGCATATAAAAATTCAATGGTACCGTTTGATTCTTCTTTAACTAAAGCTTTGCTGCCTAACATCGCTGCATAAATACTTGCGGCGATAAAGATATACTGAAAAACGTACCCAAAATAACCAACTGGTTCTAGAAGGCTAGGACCATCATTTAGATGAAAGATTTTCAGCATATTTTCTGGTAATCCACCTAATTTTGTATCCAACATATCCTTCATGGCACTTGTTTGCATGGTGGGAAACACACTCATAAACAGAACTAACACCAACACAATGATACAACTCCAAAGAATTAGCCCTTTGCGGCTCGTTTGCCATTCCATTTTAAAAATTGTCATTTTTCGCACCTCATTCATACATTGATAAAAACTTATCTTCTAATTCTAACTGGTGAATCATAATATCCATAACATCCTGTTGAGCTAAATAGCCAAATAGCTCACTAAGAACCCCTGTAAAAAGAAAGACAAAGGTATCTTCTGTTTGGCTAAGTAAAGTGCCTCCCAGTTTTTCAATGTCTGCAATCTGGACCGTCTTACTAGTGACAGTCACTCGCTTGCCATCTCCAGCTCCCTTATGAATGGTTTCTACAGCGATGATTTCTCCGTTTTTAATAAAAGCCGCTCGATCACAACGTTCTTGTATCTCGTGTAAATCATGACTGGATAAAAAGATGGTCATCCCTTTTTTTCTTTTTTCTTCCAAGGCTTCAAATAAACGGTGCTGCATCATGGGATCAAGCCCATTTGTTGGTTCATCCAAAATCATCAGTTTAGGCTGTTGCATTAAAGCTGATACAATGGCGACTTTCTTTTTGTTTCCCAAAGATAATTCTGAAATCTTTTTATGAGGCTCAATATCAAAACGTTTAAGATAGTCGTTGATCATTTCGGAGCCATTGTCAATTTGATGAAACTCCGCCACATAATTGAAAATATCCTGAGAAGTCATTCCCTCATAGTAACGAACATCGCTAGATACATAAGCGGTCATTTCTTTAATTGCGACACTGTCACGGACACAATCCAAACCAAAAATTTGAGCTTCCCCATTGGTTGGAAAAATCATATTCAAGAGCATTTTAATCGTCGTGGATTTCCCAGCCCCATTTGGCCCAATAAAACCAAAAATTTCGCCTTCCTCGATTTCCAAAGAAATTTGGTTAACCGCCTTTTTCTCTTTGTAGTGTTTGCTTAATTGATTTATTTCAATCGCTTTAACCACCGTAACTCCTCCTTATCTAAAACTGCGCTGAATAATTGACTGATTGGTCAACATGAATTCTACACCCGATTGACTGACTGGTCAACTAAACTCACCTTTTTGTCAATAAAAGCCACCACAGTAGCGGTTAAACAAGAAAAAGCTTGCCTCCTCCTTAAATATGGAAGGTTCAAGCTTTTTAACAATTCATTTAACTAAATTAGCAGTAAACTAGGAAAATAGATGAGCGTTGCTAATTTAACCATGCCAACTGACGGTTTCTAATAACTCTGCCAACTGACGGGTAGGTAATTGACCAGGAGCAGAACTCTGCTCAGCAGCCCCGAAAGTAATGGCAGATCCAAAAATTTCGCCAAAAATCCGACTGACTAATCCCAGTTGTCCCATTGACATCGTGACAATTGGACGATCTGTTTGCTGTTTCATTTTATTTGTTGCCTGCAATAAGGTCAAAACATCCTCAGGTGTTTGAGGCATTACCGCCATTTTACAAATGTCCGCTTCCCTCTCAACCATCATCCTCAAACGCTTGACAATTTCATCTTGGTCAGGTGTTTGATCAAAATCATGATTACTCATAATAATACTAATCCCTTTTCCTTGGGCTTCTTTAATAATCTGAGCTCCTGGACCATCAGCCATGAACAATTCTAAATCAAGCATATCCAGACATCCTTTTTCAATAACTGCCCGATACAACTCATAATAGGAATCTGAATCAAAGGCTCTTGCCCCTCCTTCGTGAAGAGTTCTAAAGGTCAATAATAAAGGGGTATCAGGTAAGAGTGCAGTTAATTGATGAGAAATATCAATCACTGCTTCGTAATTATCCACTTCATCAAAAAGATCCAACCGCCATTCAATGATGTCACAAGGCAGATTTCTTAACTTTTCAGCTT
Organism: uncultured Vagococcus sp.; assembly: GCF_963518325.1. Taxonomy (NCBI): domain Bacteria; kingdom Bacillati; phylum Bacillota; class Bacilli; order Lactobacillales; family Enterococcaceae; genus Vagococcus; species uncultured Vagococcus sp. The sequence continues at coordinate 93,788 of NZ_CAUQJB010000006.1, forward strand.
CCTGGTGTATTTCCTCAATGGTTTTCCCAACGATCGGAACAGCTATTTTCGGTTTTCCTTCACCGATTATTAACTCTTTTAACTTAACCACTTTCATCATCATCACTCCTCATAAGTTTCGTCTCTACTTAATCAAACAATAAATCTCGAATATAGTCAACAGGCATTTCTTCACCTGTGAATAATTTAAACGCTTCTGCACCTTGATAAAGCATCATCCCTAAGCCATTAATGGTTTTTTCAGCCCCATGCTCACGAGCAAACTTTAATAATTTAGTTTCTTTTGGAATATAAACAACATCAAAAACAACTAAGTCCGAACGAATCATATTGGGGTCAGTAATCAGACTTTCTGATTCAAGAGGTTTCATACCGACTCCAGTTGCATCGATATAAATACGACTTTCCCCAATGGAAATCTTAAAAGCTTCTTGATCTGCTAAGTCTGTCACAGTGGCCAGGCAATTAGTATGTTGATTGATTTTATTGACCGTTTCTTCTGCATTGAGATAATGGTTATCCTGGGCGTTAAAAATTCGTAATTCCTTTGCCCCATCCAGTGCAGCTTGAATCGCAACAGCAGTTCCAGCGCCACCAGCGCCAGTTAAGGTAATGACCTCACCTTTTATCGATACACCTTCTTCTATTAGTGCACGCATAGCCCCAGTGCCATCAGTAATGTGTCCTACCAGGTGACCTTTACCATCTTTATTAGTTACCGTGTTAACTGCCCCTACTAAAGCAGCCGCCGGTGACAACTCATCTAAATAAGGTAAAATGGCCTGTTTATTAGGCATTGAAATATTAGAACCTCTTAACCCAAGAGCTCTAATACTTTGAACTCCATCAGCTAATTGCTCATTTCCGACTTCGAATGCTAGATAAGCATAATTCAATCCTAGTTTAGCCATAGCTTCATTGTGCATGGTTGGCGATAAACTATGCCGAATCGGGGTAGCCATTAAGCCTATTAATAATGTTTCTCCATTTAAACGTTCTGTCATTACGATCATCCTCACTTTATCTATTAGTTTCTTACGAGACGTTTTCCTTGCTCACAGTACCCTTTTTGCATTCGACTTGTTTCCAGAACGTCAATCACTTGTAAAATATCACGTGCTTCCCTGGTTCCCTCCATAATGCGTCGAGCCACTCTACTATCACCAATATTATGTATCATAACGCCATTTTCGCGAGCATATTGAGCTAATTCCACCATCAGTGGCGCCTCTGCACGCATTCCCAAACAAACAAAACCTAAATCAAAGGTTAGTTCCACTATCTCTCCGTCGTGTTCGACCATAAAAGACTGTTCCTTAACACTCTTTAAGCGGGTCTCAAGATGAACGGTCACATCATATTTGGTAACAATTTCCATCATGGCTTGCTTTGTAATTAAATCAAGATCCTTGCCTAATTCTTTCTGCATCTCAACAATTGTGACCTTTTTAGCTCCACGTTCTGCATAGTACTCGACCACATCAAGACCAACAGCACCACCACCAATAACCACTACTTCTTGACCTTCAAAGACTTGAAAATCCGCCATATTGTCTAATAAATCGACGATTGAAAACACGCAGCGATTGTCGTTTTCCAGCTGTTCCTGAAGCCCTTCAATTGGTGGCAATAAAGGTTTTGCTCCAGTGGCATTCACAATAATATCAGGATTCCGTAATGCGATGTCCTCGATGGTTGCCGAATGATTCATATGAATCACCAAGTTATCCAGTTCTTTGGACCGATTAACCTGATACCTAACAAAATCATCAATTCTTTTTTTATCAGGTAAACGGGCAATTTCATGAGCTAAACCGCCTAAGTAAGTCTTCGCTTCAAATAACTCAACATTTACACCAACTTCAGCCGCTGTTGCCGCCGCTTCTAAACCAGCAGTCCCACCACCAATAACTACCATTTTTGTTGAATGAGTAACTGGTTTTAATTTATAAGCATCTTCCTCGTACAAGTCTGGATTGACGGTACAACGAATCGGACGAGCTTTAGCAATACGGTGATCCGCACACCCAATATTACAAGATAAGCACTGTCGCAATAAGGCTTCTTGACCATTTTCTACTTTACTGACCCAAAAAGGTTCGGCAATTAAGCCCCTTCCTATTGCGATTAAATCGGCGTGCCCACTCTCAACTATATCAGCCGCCTTTTGAGGGCTACGGATATTTCCCGAAGTCACCGTTAGTTTATCAGGATAACGATCCTTCACAGCCTTAGACATATAAGAGCGCCACCCATCTGGTAAATTCATCTTATCAATCTGATATTGTAGACTGTCATTTAATGCCGCCGAGACATTTAAGATGTCAACTTCATCAACAAAATAGTTTAAGATATCCAAGGTATCTTCTAAAGAGTTGCCTCCTTCCAGCAATTCATCTGCACTAAATCGTAAAGAAATAGGGAAAAATGGTCCAACCGCTTCACGCACAGCTTCCACCACCTGCCGAGTTAAGCGTGCACGATTTTCAGCAGAACCTCCAAACTCATCTGAGCGCTTATTATATAATGGTGATAAAAACTGACTTAACAAATAAGAATGTCCTGCATGAATTTCCACACAATCAAATCCGGCACGTTGGGCTCTCAAAGCTCCTTCAGCATAATCAGCAACAATGTGCTCCAGTTCTTCGCTCCTTAATGGTCTTGGAATCGGATTGCCTATTTTCGACGGTATATCGGATGAGGACACCGCTTGTCTACCATTCAAACGCAGCTCATACGCTGAAGCCCCAGCGTGATTGATTTGAACAGATGTGCATGCGCCATAAGCATGCATTTTCTCATTAAACTCCCAGAGTCCTGAAATATATTGGTCGTTGTCCATTCGCAATTGCCTAGCACCATTTGTACCCATTGGATAAGCAATACAAACATTTTCCAATGTAATTAAGCCCGTTCCCCCTTTAGCTCGTTGCTCATAATAACTCAACTGTTCGCGGCTAAATGTTCCGTCAACGTTAGCAAAGTTAGTCCCCATTGGTGGCATAACTATTCGGTTCTTCACGGTCATTCTTTTAATGGTTAGTGGTTCAAATATAGCTTGATACTTACTCATGATTGCCTCCTATTATACTTATTATGTTTTTCACAATCAATTCACATTTTCATTTTAGAAGAAAAAACCGATAAATACAAATGCATAATTCACCAAATTCCAATAAATATAATTCATATATTGAGGTGTAAAAGAAGAGAAGGCAACGACTTCTCTTTTACAGATTACGTGGCTTCAATCACAAGGATTGGTTCCATGATTTTTTTATACCGATAATTTACTACGAATGCAGCTAAAACAGCTATACCAGTTAAGATAATGTTGTACCAAAAAATATTAGCTGTACGAGTCGTTCCCAAAATCCCCGTAATATAAGGCGTAATCATAACCGAAGCGGACGTGGCCAAGGAATAGTAGCTCGTTGTTTTCCCTTTACGTTGAGGAAATAAATCTAATAAAATAGCTAATCCGATTTGCCAAATCCCTCCTGCAGCAAAAATCCCTACCCCTGCCGATGCGATAAAAAACATCGGAACACTTGGGAAAACCGTCATACCAATCAACAAGATCAAGGACATTAAGCTGCCGACAATCAGAATTAAAGTCGAACTGACACCTCGTTTAACCAACAGCGAGGTAATGAAAACAGATATAAAAGAGCCTAGGCTATAAACACTGACAAAAATCAGACTATCTGCCTGACTGACTAGCTTTAAACTTTCAGCAAATTTAGGTATCCACAAAATAAAAATATTAAAGGTTGAAACTGACGTAAAGCTAAAAATAAGTAAAGCAATCCCTTCTATCTTAAACAAAGGTTTGTGAATACTCTGTATTACTTCCCTTACCTCAGGCACTTCCTTAGCGTTTATTAAAGGCGGGAACTCTTTGCGGGAAAGGTATACTAAATTAAATGCCAGACAAACTGCACAACCAATAAAAACCCAACCAAAATACATCTGATTAGTCAACAGCCAGCGTGTGAAAAATGGCAAGATAAATTGACCAATTGAAATAAACGCTTTATTTAAGACACTCAGAGAACAATTATCTTTCTCACTAGGAAAAGCTTCCACTAGAGTTGGATAGGTACTTGTGTCCAAAAAGGCATTACTAAAACCACCGAAAAGCGAAAAAAATAATCCCTGCATGTAATTTTGACTAATAAGCATGCCTAAAAAAAAGACAAAATAACTAATGACACCAATTTGAACGGTCTTTTTGCGACCAAATTTATCTGAGAAATACCCGGCAAAGTATAAAATAAGAATACGACCTAACCCAATTCCACTCATCACAAGAGTTACTTCCTGTAAGCTTGCGTTCCAAACCGACATTAATGCCGGCAAGTTTTGTGCTAAAATAATGGCGGCCATGCCCTGAAAAATAAAATTAGTGTACATTGACCCGATTAAAGTGGTGTACTTATTTTTTACTAGTCTCATAATCTTTTCTCCTTAATTAAAGCACCTTTGTTTATATTTAAGGGGCTTATTTGTCAATAGCTATTCTTTTTCAGCCCAGACACTAAAAAGTTTTCGTTATCACTTCGACATGTTCATTTTTTCACTATCAACTTCATCCTTAATTTACCTGATAAATTAATAAATCTCTAATGCTTTATTTCCGTAAAACTGATAAACTGTATTTATCAATTAATAAATCGGAGGTATGACGATGAATTTAAGACAATTAGAATACTTTAAAACCTTAGCTGACCTTCAGCACATGACCCAATCAGCTGAACTACTAAATACAACCCAGCCCAATCTTAGCCACTCCATGTCTGAATTAGAAAAGGAACTTGAAGCTAAATTATTTGAAAAAGTCGGACGAAATATTCGCCTTACACGGTACGGTAAATTTTTTTATCAATATGTGGCCAATGCACTAAACGAGTTAGCAAACGGTGAACAAGCTCTCAAAGAACTTATCAGTCCCGAAACTGGCACAGTAGATTTAGGTTTTATCTATACGGCCGGCTCATACTTAGCCCCAAGTTTAATCAAACATTTTAAAGCACTCCCAAACAATCAGCAGATCCGCTTTCATTTATCTCAAGGGAATTCGTTTGAAATGATTGATTTATTATTGTCAAAAGAAATCGATTTAGCCATTACTTCTAAAATCAAAAATAGTGAACAACTGGATTATACAGTTTTAGCAGAACAAGAAATAGTGCTTGTTACACCCTTAGATCATCCACTGGCAAACAAGGATACCATCTGGCTAAAAGAAACCAAAGGCTGCGATTTCGTCCACTTTAATCAGGATAGCGGCTTGCGCCCTCATATTGATCAACTATTGAAAGAAGTCAATGTCGTCCCACGTATTACTGTTGAGGTGGAGGAAGATCACACGATGCTAGGATTTGTCTCACAAGGCTTTGGCATTGCCTTGATGCCACGAATCCAGACAATTAACTCCTATGATGTCAACATCATTAAACTTAAAGATGATCTTATTCCTCGCTATATTTACTTGGCTAGCCTAAAAGGGCAGGAATTAACGGCAGCGACGTTAAAGTTCAAGCATTTTATTCTTGCCAATACCTTTACTTCTTAACGACCTACAAAGTAAAGGTATTGCAGAAAGCAGATACAATTAAGAAACCTGTGCTGATTCAATCGGATGTTTCATTTTTAAATTAACATAAACTGCTAAGAGGATGCCAATAAACGTTATGATGGCATTGAACAAAAGAACATATTTCGGTCCGTTAATACCTCCTGCTTTAGTAATGATGCCCGCAATGGTTAAAATAATAAAGTTAGCTAAACTTGAGGCTATCATTACAATAGACGTCATTTTCCCTTTGTGATCAGGGAACATGCTGACAGCAGTTGAAACTGCTACTTGCAAGACGCCTCCTGCAGCTGCATAACCTAAAACAAATCCTGCGATAAGCGTCATAGTTGGTGTTTGAATAAAATAAGTCACAAGTAGCATGACAAAAGATATCGTAGGGTATAGGATTAATACTTTTGTGGCATTTAACCCTTTGCTAATCAGAAAAGCTGTTAATAAAATCGCCACAAACGTTCCTGCTGAATAAAACGATTGGATTTTCGAAGGATCTGCTAGACCATACATCTTACCTAATTCCTGATTACAATTCAGCCACAGTTGAAAGGTTGATGTACAAGTAAAGCCGATCATAACAACAGCAATCGTTAACAAATTAAACTTAATTTTACCATTTTTGACTTTCGTTGTCCCCTCTTTTTTCGAATTTTCTGTTTCCTTTTTAGGGAAAGGTAAGATGGCAATTAACACACCGTCTAAAGCAATTAAAATCGTTGCAACTATAAATAGTGTTCTGAATGACATTCCCATTGCCGTTACCATCCCTATGAAGAACGGCAGTAAGAACTGACCAATAGAAATGGAGAACTTAGTAAATAAATTAGCAACCGAGCCATTTTCTGGAAATATCTCCAAAACTGACGGCGTAACACAGGTATCTAAAAATGAATTGGCTGCCCCACCAATTAAAGCAAACCCGTAGGCAATTTGCATAGAAGGTGAGAACGCCACTCCTATAAAATAAATCGTGTACAATCCTACGCCGATTAATCCTGAGGCCCGCCGACCAAAGCGATCAGATAACGGACCGGAAAATGGTAAACTAATCAAACGACCTAATCCAAGAGCCGCAATCACACCTAAAACAGCACTCACGTCAAAAGAACCATCAGTTATAGTAGTAGCTCCCCAAGCACCTGCGAAATCCTGTTTATACTGTCCAATAATCGATACACCAATCCCATGAATAAAATAGGTAAAATACAATGAAAATGCAGTTAAATAATACTTACTTTTAGCCATTTTTCTCTCCTTTTAAAAGCTCTTCACTTCGTTTCCATAATCTCTATCCCTAAGTGATAAATCAACATACATATTTTATTATGAAAAATACTTTGCTTCTACTTCTTCAACTGGCATTTCCATCCCTGTATATAACTTAAATGCCTCTGCTCCTTGTCTTAAGAGCATTCCCTTACCGCCGATTACGTTACACCCTTTTTCGGCTCCATCTTTTAATAATCTAGTTACTGCTGGATTATAGATAGCATCCGCAACAACCAATCCCGAATGGAAGACACTGGTATCTTTGACTGGCGTGTCAGAATCGTTTCCCATGCCAACAGTTGTCCCATTGATTAGCAAGTCTGCCTCTAAAATACTTTGTTTAAGTTTGATTTTATCGGCCAAATCAGCTAAAGAAATATGACAATTAGGAAGTCTATTCTTAATCTTTTTCACTGTCATTTCTCCATTATGAAAGAACTCATCCTGCTGATTAAAAATAGTAATGGACTCCGCACCTTCCAAAGCTAACTGAACTTGAATAGCCGTAGCTGCACCTCCAGCGCCTAAAACAACGATTTTTCTATTTACTACGTCTACACCATGAGCTCGCAAGTTGGCAATAAAACCTTGCCCATCTGTAATATGCCCCGTTAATTTGCCTCCTTCATTGACAATCGTATTAACTGCCCCAACCATTTCTGCGGCCGGGGACAGTTCATCTAAATACTCAACAACCGCTGTTTTACATGGCATTGTCACATTACAGCCACGCATATCCAAGGTTTTTATCGCCTCAATCGCCTTGTGCAATTGCTCTACTTTAATATCAAAAGCCAAGTAGGCATAATCCAAGTTTAGTCGCTTAAAACTATAATTATACATAGCGGGTGAACCAGAATGCCCCACTGGACTCCCGATTAACCCTAATAATCCTGTTGTTCCTGAAATTCTCGCCTCCATGATGTCCCTCTTTTCCTATTGTAATAACTCAGGCCATGCTTCATTAATCACTTTAATACTGGTTGCATAATTTTGAGCTGCTGACTCTTCATAGCCAATCGCCAATATTGGATCGGAGATTACTTCTGTCCCAATCACTACAGGTTCTATCCCGTGTTCCTTAATCGCTTTCAGGAAACCAACCGTATCTCCCCAACCTGTGCCAGGACTTAAACGATCGTGCATGGATTCTTCTCGTAAAATCATTTCTGGATAGCGACGTTCCAACACATCACAAATTTGCACAGAAATAAATTTCTCTTTGGGAATACCAACTAAATCAGCCCCAGTTTGATTTGCTCTAGCCCAATGCCACGTATCTAATATCAACATCCCATTTTCACAACCTGCTAAATTAATAATTTCCCAGGCAGCAGCTAAATTAGGAACACCACTATAAGGCATAAATTCCAAACCGATAATTAACTCCTTTGCTCGATGGCACAACTCTTTGAAAGCTTGCGTTAATACATCTTGAGAATGTTTCTCCATTAAGCCGCAGTTAATATGACCAACATTAAAGAGACGGGCCATATGAAACACCGTTTGTTCTTTAAATTGCTGTAATAGAGTTTCAGGTGTTTCTTTTGTTTTATTCGGGTCTGCCCACAACGTAATATATTCTACCTCGGACACCTTCATTTGATTTTCTTCAAGGATTCGCAACATATCTGCATCTGAATACCCCTGTTTAACTGCCAGCATGTATGTCTCTGCTCTTAAACCAATCCCTTCAAATCCAGCTTTTTTAGCTGTTTTAACCCGTTGTTCAAAATCAATCTCCATCCCTAAAGTGTATGAACTAATTGTTAATGGGACCTGTTTTCCTGCTAAATTCATGGTAAACTCTCCTTTTAATAAGTTAAATTAGTTACCCCTCATAGATAACCACAATCAAGTGTGCACAGCCGTCATGTGAAGTTTTTATCTATCTATATCTCACATACTATACTCAGTTTTACTTAGCGTCTAATTGTTTTTTTTAGGAAAACTATAGTTAAATCGAATAGATTGGCTTGTGCCTCCCCATTCACTTTGTTATTATGACAGTATCAAGTATTACAAGGAGCTGACAACTATGAATTTACATCACTTGCGCTATTTTAAAACTTTAGCCACTCTTCAACATTATACGAAAGCTAGTAAATTGTTAAACATTACACAACCCAGTTTAAGTAATGCCATCGCTTTACTTGAAGATGAATTGGGCGTTCGACTTTTTGAAAAAGAGGGTCGTAATATCGTCTTAACGAAACAAGGAAAGGTATTCCAGGGATATGTTGAAAAATCATTAAATACCTTAGACACTGGCATCAGCACCCTTGATAAAATCAGCCGTGGTTTTGGTCGAATCGAATTGAGCTTTCTGCAAATTTTAGGCACTTCTTTTGTTCCAGAGTTAGTTCGTGGCTATCTAGCAGCTAACAGTGATAAGGAAATCGATTTTAGTTTTCACTCAGGCGTTACTAGCGAAGTTATAGCTGGTATCAAAGATAGACGATACGACATTGGATTTTGTTCCTATGTCCAAGAAGAAAATGATATTGATTTTTTCCCAATTGCCTCTCAGGAACTCGTCTTAATCGTGCCTTTAGATCATCCTTTAGCTCAACAAAAAACCGTTGATTTAAGAGATACGATTGACTATCCATATATCGCATTCTCCCAATCAAGCGGCTTAAGACCCATTGTTGACGATTTATTCAAAAAAATAAATCAAGATTATCACATTCAATTTGAAGTCGAAGAAGATCAGGTTATTGCCGGTTTTGTCAGTCAAGGGTTCGGTATCTCAATTGTGCCTGATATGCCTTTACTGGACTCATTGCCCTTAAAAAAAATTGACCTAGTGAACTTGAGTTGGGAAAGAATCTTTTATTTAGCCATTCCCAAAAATATTTATTTGCCACCAGTTGTCTATCATTTTAAACAATATGTACTTCAACATACCTATTACAAGCACTTGATTTAACCTAAAAAGCCGATTAGCTTGTCTAATCGGCTTTTTGTACTATTCTAAGGATTTTTATGTTGTTCTATAGCAAAATTACGACGGCCACCTGGTCTTGGAACTAAATCTCCAAGCATGACATTATAGCCACCCTCTACAGTCAGCTCAGCACCGTTGGAATAATCAGAACGATTGCTAGCCATGTACAAAACCGCATTGGCAATATCGATTGTTTCCCCGATTCGGCGATTCGCCGTCATTCGCTTACGACCTGATTCCACATCCTTGTCCTCGTAAAACTTTTTAGAAAGTGGTGTTTTAACAAAGCACGGTAAAATGGCATTACTGCGGATGCCAAACTGCCCCCACTCGGCTGCAATTTGTTTGGATAACATACTGACAGCTGCTTTAGTTGAACTATATGCGCCACTGTATGTTTCCGGACTTTTTGAAGCAATGGTTGAAATATGAACCATTCTACCAGATTTTTGTTCGATCATTAAACGACCAATCCGTTGCGATATCAAGAAATAACCTGTCAAATTAACATCGATAGTCAACTTCCACTCATCTAATGGTAAGTCTTCCAATGGGCAAAATTTTAAAATTGCCGCAGTGTTCACTAATACATCACAGCGACCAAAAGTTTCTTTCACCTTTCTGACAAGAGCATCAACAGCTGCTTCACTAGTGGTATTACAGGCCACGCCAATCGCCTTAATACCAAATTCTGTTACTAATTCCTCAGCATATGCTTGACATTTATCGCCATTTAGGTCCACTAACACCAAGTTAGCTCCTTGTTTAGCAAATTCTTTACAAATTTCTGTTCCCATGCCGCCAACAGCTCCCGTTATCACACAGACATTGCCTGATAAATCCAACCATTCTTTATCCATCTCTATTTAATGCCTCCCCTTCTTGTTTATACCTTCACTATAGACTAGCATCAACAATTTGACTAATTGCTTTTTTTTTTATATCTATAGCTATTGCCTATAAGTTTTAGTAGAAACTTGGAAGTAGCTTTCGAGATTGATTTAAATGAAAAAAGAGTGGCTCTGAACTCCCACTCTCTCTGCACTATTTATTAGTTAAGTTTGCGGCGCCCTCTTCGTAGAGCTTAATCCACTGATCCACACTAATTTTCCCCACTAATTCGCCAATCAAGTCGAAAGGAATATGTTTAACATTACTCATGCGAATACAACTTCTACCCATGTTTAATTTTGTCGGAACTCGTTTTGCATATTCCTCTTCAAACCAGGTCAATAGCTCTTTATCAGCATATATTCCCATATGATACAAGGAAATATAGTTCTTTTGTGCTGCCAAACTGATGAATGGCAAAGGCTCATCTTGACGATTTAAATAACCTGCAGGGTATCGGCTTAAAGGAACCACATAACTGGGCATGCCATACTGCATCACTAAATTAAATCCTTTTGGAAGATTATCATCAATAATCTTGGCTAACTTAATATAATCTTCTTGCCATTTTTCGGGAATATGATGAATATACTCGGAAATTTCTGACATTACTCTCTCTCTCCCTTACACTTTTATCACCAGTATATCAAAATGAAGTGATGATTAGCCAGAAAAGGGCTTAACTTTCATTAAAGAAAGCAAGTCACCATGAGCAAGTAAGCCAAGATGTTCTGTAATCTCTTCAATTGGCCAATTCCACCAAGCTAGACTCTCCCAACCTTTAATTTCTTCATCACTAAAACGTTGTTTAATCAGTGTGGCTGGATTACCGCCAACAATTGTATACCCTGGCACATCTTTAGTTACCACAGATGACGCTGCCACAATGGCACCATTCCCAATCCTAATGCCGGGCATTATCGTAACATTCATACCAATCCAGATGTCATTGCCAATCATTGTATCGCCTTTCAGTGGCAACTCATCTAAACTCGGCGTTACAGTCTCCCATCCCTTGCCAAAGATGTTAAAAGGATAAGTTGAACCTGACATTCGGTGGTTAGCACCATTCATAATAATCGCTAAGCCTGAGCCAAAAGAATTAAACTTCCCAATAATCAATTGATCACCTAAAAACTCATAGTGATGCTGAATGCAGTCAGCAAAACTTTCCCCAGCTTTAGCAGAATAATAACTGTATTCACCAATTGTCACATTACTTCTATTTAAGCTATTTTTAATAAACTGTAAGTCCTTATTGCCAACAAGCGGAAAAAGCTCATTTGGATTTGGTCCATTCATCTGTTAAACCTCCTAATTTCTTTTAAGTTCTTTCAATACCTTTTCAAAGGCTTGATTAGCTTCGATATACTCACGACTTCCATTAGGTAAGACCGATAATTTAGATAATAATTCATCTCGTTGAAATTCCAATAAAAGATTATCTGGTTCCTTCTCTACGACTTTTTCTGAGACTGAAATAATTTTCTGTTGAGAAATCTCCAATGTACGGGTCGCCACTTTTTCTCTAAAATAGCGGTCATGTGACACAAAAATCAAAGTTCCCTGATAGGCACTCAACACTCTCTCCAGTTCTTCTCTGGCTGGAATATCCAAATGGTTCGTCGGTTCATCTAAAATTAAGAGATTTTTCTGAGTTATGATGTGAGACATCAGCTTAATTTTGACTCGTTCCCCCATACTTAAGTCCGCAATAGCCACATTCCACTGGTCAATTTGAAACCCCAAATGAACAAACAACGTCATAGCAACGCCTAATTGATTTCGATCTAAATCAAAAAACTGAGAAATACTTAGTGAATTAGGTAAATCGTATACTTCTTGACTTAAGTAACCAATATTAGCAAAATTAGATTGCCAAACTTTACCCTGATAGCTTTCATTACCAAGTAAAATTTTAAGCAAGGTTGTTTTACCAGCTCCATTGTCCCCTGTCAGGGATACACGGTCGCCGAACATGATAGAGAACTCCCCATCTTTAAAAAGCACTCCCGTGGAAAAGTCTTTCTGTAGCCCTTCGACTAAATAAACTGGCCCTTTTTTTATCTGCGAGCTATCCATTTGAAATTGGACACGATAGTCATCCTTGACGCGCTCAATCCTTTGTTTATCGAGCTCTCCTTCCAACCGCTTTTGAATAGATTTTCTCTGAGAATCCATTCGCTTAGCTGCTAAACGATAATACTCTTTAAATCCTTCTTTTTTGGTAGATTGATTATGAGCTGTATCGGACCAATTTGCTAGTTGTTGCATTTCTTTTTTTACCCGTTTTATCTCCTTCTGTTGCTTGTCAAATTCTCGCTGTTGCTTTTTCCTAGCCACATCCCGTTGCTCCACATAGGCAGAATAATTCCCTTTATAAACGGTCACTTCCTGTTCTTCTATTGCCCAAACCGATGTAGCAATTTGATCTAAAAAATAGCGGTCATGTGAGACTAGCACAATCGCTCCCCGGTAACGCCTTAACTCAGCGATCAATTGTGATACGCTCTCTTCATCCAAATGGTTAGTCGGTTCATCTAATAATAAAAGACGACTCCTCTGACTTAACCCCTCACGAATACGTTTCTTTAATTTCTCTCCACCACTTAACTGACTAAAGCCCTCTTGAGCTTTCCATTGCTTATTAAGAGCTCGTTTTTCATAGTGATTGTTGGTCTGACTATCATACCGCTCCACTTCTTGCTCAACATAAACAATCTCCGAAAGCGTCAAAACGCTCATTAAATTTCCAGTAAACTCTCTTCTTCCAGATAAAAGATTCAGCAAAGTTGTTTTACCCGAGCCGTTTTTACCAATGATTCCGACAATCTCACCTGTTTTAATTCCTAACTGATCAGCCTTAAACAAAGTTTTACCTTCTAAAGCCACTTCAACGCCTGTTAACGTCATTATTTCTGTCATACAATCATCCCTTTCATTTAAAAGGAGATCTTTTGCTCTATCGACAAAAAATCCTCCCATTGTGATGGAAGGATTAGTAGATGCAGGGGAAACAAAGAGACATCTCCCTTTGTTTGATTTATCATAAAAAAGTGCACACTAATCCTATTGTTTATTCGTTAAAATAAATGATCAATAAGATTAATTTAACATGCACCTTACCTCGTTCTTTCGTTTAATACATTTATTATAGCAGAAGCCAATCTAAAAATGCAACTAACAACATTATCTAACTCCGCAGTCCTCCAGTCAGCTTTCCCTATAAGGCCTAAGGGACAACTTGAAGGCGATGATTGGATAAATGGTCGAACATTAAATTAAGATTACCATTCTCTTTAGCAATGACCAAAGAAAAGCCATTGGTTGAGTAATAAAATCGCCCTTCAATAGATATTGATTGTACGGAGGTTTCTGAACCAAAGCTTATTCCCAGCGGTCTCTGCCATTTAATTTGAGGGTTATTTCGACTGACAGCTGAAAGAATGACTTGGCTGTCAGGTTTTCTTGTCTCTGAATGGGCAATAAAATACCACTCCTGATCTTGAATCGTCAGTACTTTACTATTGAAAAAGGACTCACCCGTAGCCTTTTCAAGCTCTTCAACATTTTGGTTCTCAACTTGAGCAAATGTTTGTCGCTTTAAAAATAATTGTTCAAAAGTTGGGTCTTTGACTATTCCTTTATTTTTAAGGTCTAACTGATAATATTGACCATCCAATCCATAGGTGTATAAATAGTTATCTCCACTTACAAGATAATCCTTTTCCAACTTACTCCAATTATTTTTCATACTCGGGAAAATAGCCTCAAACTCCTTATGCTGACGCTCATCCTTACCCGTTTGACTATTAAATAAACTAATCTGCCCTTTTTCTATCTGTAATAAAATAATACCTTCAGAAGTCTGCCCTATTAACTTCTCATGCCAGTTTGATCGCCGGTTCCAACGGAGCTCCCCTTTTTTTACATCCAACCCATTAAGTTGGAAATGAGCACTATTCGCTCCTCCATTAGATGTTCCATTATTAACATTTCGACGCCACTTGGCAATGACAAGATTATCCACAAGAAAACCGCCTGAATCTACTAATAGCTCATTCCGTGTCATCCCACCACCAAAAACAAAAAGTCCAAAATTACTAACAATCAGAAAGAATAACAGCAAGGTCAAGCAAAAGCTAATCAAGCTTGGAAAACTAAAGACTGCTTCCTTTTCAAATTTTTCATAAGAGTACCTAATTTTTTTTGGTTTCTTTCGCCTAAACATCATTCGGAATAATGCGATACCAAAAAGGAATGTGAGGCAGTAAACGATGCCTAGCGTCAAATCATGGAAAAACCATCCTTGAAAACGAAACATCCCTAGGTAACGCTCAATAAACGTTGACTCCATCAATATCCCTCCATTCATCTCATACTATTACTATAATCCTACTCGAAAAACAACAAAATGAAAAGTAAACATCCTCAGATTGTTCCATGGTGACTATTTTGTCAGGTTACGCGAATCCCTTTAATTGTAGTGGACAACCATGGTATACTAAATCTATCAATTGTTAAAAGGGGCCACAATATGTTAGTTTCACTTACACTATTTATCGTTATTCCTACCCTACTTTTTTGTTATTGGATGTATCAAAAACCAACTAGTCTGTTGACGGGCTTTTTCTTTTTGTATTTTATAGGAAGTTTGAGTGCAATCATCGTTCTTACTTTAGAACGAGTAAATCAGAATTTGGCACTTCTAGCAGGCATCGCCTTGGCTATTCCTTTAATGCTTTTTGCGCTCTTCGGTATCTATGCCATGATTATTGCGCTTTTCTGGAATGAACGAATCCTGCTAAAACATGAACGCAGATCATTGGCTAATATGTTGCCGCTAATTATCGCCACAGGTCTAATGTTATTTGAGCTTATTTTGTTAGTTGTCACTACAAAGGTGAATAATGCCTTTATTCTAAAATTATTCGCTTTTCTCAATGTCTCCTTTACTTATTTTGCTATGACTTTTATTTTATTTGGCTTAACAGCTATTTTGTACAATCTTTACCCGATTACGTATAAAGTTGATTACATTATCGTCTTAGGTGCTGGACTAAATAAAGATAAAGTAACTCCCCTCCTAGCCGCCCGAATCGATGCTGGTATCCAACTTTATATGAAACAAGTCGCAAAGTTGGCTCATCACCCAACAATCATTTTGTCGGGTGGACAAGGTGTTGATGAAACTATTTCTGAAGCTCAAGCTATGAAACACTATATTGACGAACAGGGGTATCAAGTTAAAACAATCTACCTTGAAGACAAGTCAACGAACACTCGTGAAAATCTGCTATTCTCCGAACGAATCGCTAGCTCTAATGACCAAATCACTGGACTGACAAATAAAAATGTGGTAATTGCCACTAATAATTACCATTTGTTGAGAGCTGGAAAATTGGCCAAACAGCTAGATATTAAAGCGCGTGGTGTTGGCGCTAAAACCCGATTCTATTATTTACCGACTGGTTTTATCCGGGAGTACATTGGTTATCTAGTCATGACTAAAAAGAAACACTTGACTGTGATTGCTGTTTTATTTGGCTTATCATTGCTGCCCTTACTTTTTGATCTAATACTAAACTTATAACAAAGGAGACTCACAATGGAAATTACATCACTACCACTGGTTGAAAATGAAAAAAGATTAGAAATACTATTGGAACAGCACAGTGAAAATCACGAACAAGCTGTTCCACCGTATGAGCCAGAAACAGTCTCACTAGCCGCCTTTGATGGTGAGCAATATCTTGGTGGCTTAACCGGCACTATCGTCTGGAACCACCTGCATATTAATTTATTAGGCGTTGATAGCCACATTCGGCAAGGTGGTGTTGGCAGTGCCTTGATTAGAGCCACTGAATCACTTGCTCTAAGGCGAGGTTGCCATTTGATGATTGTCGAAACAATGAGCTGGCAAGCGCCTCAATTCTATGAAAAAAATGGCTTTACCACTTTCGGCAAAGTTGAACAGATGCCAGACAAAGGCCAAAGCAAAATTTATTTAGTGAAATATTTAAACTAGCGCTAAAAAAACCGATAAATGAACAACATTAAAAACTAAATCCTTAAGAGCCCTTTAATAACATCAAGAAACATGTGTTTTTATTCCTTTTATGTTAATAATTTGATATGATGAAATTATTAACCGGCAGAGTTTTCGAACAACTTTGAGTTACCGAGGAGGACCTTCTATGAATACAAAAGCGATTTTAACTTTAGTTACTTTAACGTCAGGAGTTATCTGTTTCTTACTATCAGCCTTTATTGGGACCGATATTAAACCGAACGGAGTAATCATCGAACCCTACCCGTTTCTAATCCCAATTAGTTTATTTTTTTTAACTGTTAGTCTTATAAGTGGATTTATACTAGGTTATCTTACAATAAGAGAAAGTACCAAAAAATAAAATGAAGAACCCTTCCTGACAGTAGGAAGGGCTTTTCATTTGTTTGAGGTAATCTCAGATTGTGCTACACCTCATCGCATGTTATCATATAATAAACATTAAACAAACGAAAAGGAGCATTCTATATGAGTATCTTTGACGGACTAATGGGCAATGCCTCTCGAGCAAACAACGAAAAAATACAACAGAAACTTGAAGACGTCTTAATGCCAAATGAAAAGGTGGATTTAGCATTTAAATTAGTCAGAGATTTAATTGTCTTCACTGATTATCGCTTAATTATAATTGACAAGCAAGGCTTAACGGGTAAAAAAGTCCAGTACAAGTCCCTTCCTTACAAATCAATTTCCCGCTTTAGTGTAGAAACAACTGGTCATTTTGATTTAGATGCCGAACTAAGTTTGTGGATTTCCAGCGCTGACGATCCTTGTGAAGTTTTACAATTTAGAAAAGATAAAAATATCGTCCAAATTCAACAAGCTCTAGCCATCGCTATTTTAACATAATAAATAGCTCCTGGTTGCTGTAAAATCTTCTGTTTATTAGATTAGTACCATCAAACCAGTTGGCATTTCTTACTAAAGAGGGTGGGACAATAGTCCTACCCTCCGATACTTTTACGAACATTGTACAATAAACGCGCTCCAATAGTCTGCTCGCTTCGCTGTCCCTTGTCTCTAATTACTGCCTTATTCTTTCGAATTTATTCGTTAGAGATAAGGGACATCGTAACCTGTGTAGTGCTCGTAGCATGTGTTTATCTGGGACGAGTTGTCCAACGAGGAAACAAAACGACTTTATGTCCCCGCTTGTTTTTTTTTATAGTTTGTCTCCATTTGATTGAATCACCTTTTTATACCAATCAAATGATTTCTTTTTGCTTCTTGCCAGTGTTCCATGGCCTTCATTGTCTTTGTCCACATAGATAAAACCATATCTTTTTTTCATTTCGCCAGTTCCTGCTGAAACCAAATCAATAAAGCCCCAAGGGGTATACCCCATTAAGTCAACGCCATCATATTCAACAGCTTCTTTCATAGTCTCAATATGTGCTTTAAGAAAATCGATACGGTACTGATCATCAACGGTTCCATCTGGCAATTTTTCATCAATGGCGCCAAAGCCATTTTCTACAATAAACAGCGGCAGTTCATATCGTTCGGCAAACCAATTCATAGCATAACGCAAACCAAGTGGATCAATTTGCCAGCCCCAATCGGATGCTTTAACATGAGGATTACTAACTAAATCACGTGCTTCATCATAGTCAAAAGCTGGTCCCTTCCCACTGCCCTTTAAGGCAAAGGACATGTAATAACTAAAACCGATATAATCTACTGTTCCTTGAGTTAAATCGATTAAATCGGCTTCAGTTATATCCAACTTAAAACCTTTCCGTTCAAAGTATTTAGTTAGATAAGCTGGATACTTGCCTCGAACATGGACATCGGTGAACCAATACCTTTTTTGCATAGCACTGACTGCTGCCATCATATCCTCTGGGTCACACGAGTACGGGTAAATAGGTACCATGGCAATCATACAACCAATGCGTAACGTTGGATTAATTTCATGTCCAGCCTTAACTGCTAGAGCACTTGCCACTAATTCATAATGAGCCGCTTGATACATAATTTCCTCACGGTTTTCACCTGCCTCGTAACGAACCCCCGAATTGGTAAAGGGGGCAAAATCTTCCTGATAGTTGGCCTGATTATTAATTTCATTAAAGGTCATCCAATAAGTCACTTTATGTTGGTAACGATCGAAACAAATTTTCGCAAAATGCAAGAAATAATCAATCATCTTACGATTGCGCCAGCCACCATATTCTGTTACCAAATGATAAGGCATTTCGAAATGAGATAAGGTCACAACCGGTTCAATACCGTACTTCAGACATTCATCAAATAAATCATCGTAAAACTTTAATCCCTCTTCATTAGGCTCCGTTTCGTCGCCTTTCGGAAAAATCCGCGTCCAAGCGATAGATGTTCTGAAGCAGTTAATTCCTAATTCAGCAAACAGTCGAATATCCTCTTGATACCGATGATAAAAATCGATGCCATCATGATTAGGATAATTTTCACCTGCTAGCACACCTTCAGTAATTTTTCGGGGTTGTCCATGAGCACCGACAGTCATTACGTCAGCTACACTAATCCCCTTTCCACCTTGATTCCACCCACCTTCAAGTTGATGAGCAGCGACAGCTCCTCCCCATAAAAACGCCTTCTTCAAACTCGACATACTCTCATCCTTCCTTAATCGTTCTTGAGACACCTATTTTTCTTTTGTTTGTCCCATTTCAGTTTCATAGTTAATAGAATCCATTTTTTTAGCGAAGGGCAGATAAATAAAGAAACCGATAGTCAACACGACAATTTGCAATAAAGCTGCTCGCCAACCACCGACAATCAAGCCAGAAATAATAGGAGGCGTTGTCCATGGAACTTGGATAGCCGTAAACAATGGTACTAGCCCCGTGTATAACGCAAAATACGTAATGACCGATGAAACCACTGGTGTTAAAATAAAGGGAATCGCCATAATGGGATTCATTACGATTGGTGTTGCAAAAGTAATTGGTTCATTGATGTTAAATATCGCAGGACCTATAGACAAACGTCCAAGTTGTTTAAATTGTGCCGATTTGGCAAAGAACACCATATAGACAACTAATCCGATGGTCATTCCAGCACCAGTCACCGTTAAAAACTGATCTAAAAATTGTTGTGTCACGATATGACCACCATTGGCCACAGTTAACTCTTTACCAGAGTTAATAATATCTGTGTTTTCAAGTGAATTAGCTAATAAGATGGGCCCCATGATCCCCCCGACAATTGTTGATCCGTGAACGCCGAAGAACCAAAATAAAGGAACTAAGAAACCTAAGAATAACGCGCCACCTAATGAATCAGTCACACCTTGAAGTGGTGATTGTAAGACATCATAAATGAAATCAAACAAAGTCGTTGTAAAGACTTTATCAAAGAAGATGTAAATAACCATTGCACCAGTGATAATTGCTGCTGCAGGAATTAGGGCTGTAAATGAATTAGCCACATTTTCTGGTACTGCTTCCGGCATTTTAATCCGAATATCATGACGTAAAAACCAGCTGTAGATAATCCCAACCAGCAAGCCAACGATAATAGCCGTGATCATTCCTTTGCCGCCAGTCCAGTCTTTGTTAATCACATTACCAATTGTTACTTTGCTCTCAGGATCCGTTATTTCAGCAGACATAAATAAAATAAACGTTACTAATGCAACCATCCCTGCTGGTAAACCTTCAAAGCCTTCCGTTTTGACATAAGAATAAGCAATTCCCATTACTGCAAAAATAGCCATAATAGCAAATGATGCACCATAAGCTTGATTAAAATAGACATCCATTCCGATGCTTTTAACCCAATCTGCTGCTGGTGTATAGGGAATATTAGCCAATAAAAGGAAAATAGATCCTACAATAGTAAATGGCATCGTGTATAACATCCCGTTACGTAAAGCCGTAATCGGTTTAGTATTGACGAACTTTAAAACTGGTGGTAGTAATTTCTCATTAATAAAATTATTCATCAGTCAATTCTCCTTTTAATCAAATAAGTTCTAAACAAAAATCAATAAATGCCCTTCCAACTAAATGAGTAGCGCTCCTCTTTCGTTTGGATACGATTACACTCTTAATATAACGTGATAACGGTTAAATTAACAGTCTTTTTTGCTAGAGAGACACATGTGTCAACAAAAAAAACAAGCATGTCCCTGCTTGTTTTAATCCATTATCGATAATTTACGATTGACGCGATGAGCCAATATTTCCAATAACACAATAACAGGTACCTGAGTGGTTAAATTAATGGCTGCATCAAAAAATTCCGAATGCTCTTCAGGCATATAATAGGATAAATTATGATCCGCCAACCTAGCTACCGTCGACAACTCATTATTTGTAATGCTTAAGACCTTAGCACCGTATCGTTTGAAATCGGTCACCTGCTTGACCATCTCTCTGGTTTCACCAGAAACAGATAAAATAATCGCCAAGGTATTTTCAAGTCCCCGGACAGGCACTGGTGAAAAAGGATCAAGCATGCTGTAAGCATTAATTCCTAGATTGGCAAAGTAACGGCTGCCATAATCCCCTAAAGTGCCACTTGTACCAATCCCAGAAAAAACGACATGACGAGCCTCTGCAATCATCTCAACAGCAGGTTCCATGGCTTGGCCATATGATTTATCAGACATTTTTTTCATAAATGAATCTACATGTATAATAGCATCGTAATAATTTTCTAAAGTATCCACCGTCTTGTTCTTCTCTTTTAAAGCATATTTAAATTCAGAAAAACCTTCAAATCCTAACTTTCCACAAAATCGTAAAATAGTGGAGGTTGAAACATGGCAATCTGAAGACAATTGTCTAATGGTTGAATTAGCCACCCGATCCACATGTTCAAGTGTATACTGGTACACCACCATTTCCAAATCATTTAACATTTTGACCTTTTCTAAATCAAACATCTACAAGTTCTCCTCCTGTAATAAACCTAAAGCAATTCCAATCAATAAACATGGCACCCTCTATCTACAAGAAACGGCTTTAAAAAGCTAGACTACTGTGGTCATTTTAGCACAGATAAGTAGCTAAAAAAAGAAATCAGCTAACCATTTTCAAGGCAGCTGACTTCTTTTTAAATAATTATTTCCAAATTGGAACACTCGCTCCTTTTGAACTTTCTTTAATCACTTTTGCTGTCCCATCGGTTTGAAAGTATTTAACGACGGTTTGGTAAGTTTTATTCTCCACATCAGCTTTACGGACAGAAATTACGTTATAATAAGGCGTAGAATCTTCGTTTACTGGTTCTAGAAATAAAGCATCCTCTGTTGGAATGAGTCCCGCATCTACGGCCATTCCACTATTAATCACTGATATATCGACATCCTCAAGGGCACGTGCTGTTTGATTGGAATCTAACGTCGTAATGGCTAAGTCCAAATCATTTTTAGTAATATCTTTGACCGTGGGCAATAAGCCAGCTTCAGGATTTAATTCAATCAAGCCCGCCGTCTGTAACAACAGCAATGCTCGTCCCTCATTTGAAACATCATTGGGAATCGCTACCTTATCTCCAGTTTGAAGTTCTTTAAGACCATTATAAGATTTTGAATAGATGCCTAAGGGATTCATTGATGTATAACCGATTGACGTATTTTCATAACCAGATTCTTTGTTAACATTATCCATAAAAATCTCGGTTTGAAAGGCGTTAATGTCAATATCACCGTTGTCTAATGCGGTATTCGGCGCATTATAATCCGAAAACTTCACTAGTTCAATGCGTATATTCTCCTGTTTGGCGATTTTTTTTTGAACATATTCCCAAGGTTCGTTTACTTCACCTACCACCCCAACTTTAACAACTACTTCCTTCTCTTTTTTTGCCGCCTCTTGTTTACCACATCCAGCAATTACCGTCCCGATTAATAATAGACTCGCTAACAACCCAAGATTTTTCGTCAATTTAGTCATTATTTAACACTCCTCATTAATTAGTTTGATCGTCAACATTTTGTTGATGCTCTCTCTTTATCTCATTTAATAACTCATGGTTTAACAGCAATTCCAATGCCGTATTCGCTAATAATTGTGCCCCAATGCCAATTGAAGCCAAACCTTTAGGACTTTTTGCCGCCTCTCTAAATGCGACACTATGAGGAATGAGCTCTTCATCAGAAATGGAGATGGTGGGTTGAATCGTCGGAACCACTTGGCTAACATTCCCGACATCACTTGAGCCTAAACTCGTTGGAACTGCTGTCGCTATTTCACTTGGCGAAATCTCTAAATTGGCCAATTCGGCTAAATAAATAGCATCAAACGTAGAGGTTAACACCGTATTGTCGACAGCATTTTGAAATAAGCCGAATTTGCCAGTAGCCCCCGTAGCTAATGCTGCCCCATCAACAATTCTTCCGACCTTAGCATGAAGCTCATCTAAAGTAGGTCTGGAGGCCGCTCGTAAGTAAAATCTAGCTGAGGCATATTCTGGCACAACATTAGGGATCTCTCCACCATTCGTAATGATGCCATGAATGCGGACATCATCTGTTAAATGCTGGCGTAACGCATTAATTGAATTATAGACTTGGATAACAGCATCTAAGGCGTTAATCCCTTTTTCAGGAGCGGCTGACGCATGAGATGGTTGTCCAAAAAATTCGATATCGACCGGATTATTAGCTAAAGAAGGACTAGTCTTGCCATATTTTGACCCTGGATGCACGCAAAGTGCCACATCAACGTCATCGAAAAAACCATGGCGAACAAAACTGCCCTTAGCTGAGCCATTCTCTCCACCTTCTTCACCAGGTGTTCCATAAACTCGAATCTCTCCCCCCCACCTCGTCAATCACCTTTTTCAACGCAGTGCCTGCTAAACTGGAAGTCGTGCCAAATAAATTATGGCCACAAGCATGGCCAATTCCCGGTAAAGCATCGTACTCTGCTAAAAACACGATAACGGGTCCTTTTTTATTTCCTTTGTAACGTGCATCAAAGCCTGTTCGATGACCTGCAACATCTAACTTAACATCAAATCCTTCTTCCCTTAATTGATTCGCTAAAACCTCAGCTGAATGAAATTCATAGTTACTTACTTCTGGATTTTGATGGATATCCAAAGCCAAAGCCTGATATGTCTTCAACTGGTTAGTCACATGCTCGTTAATCATTTGTTTTAATTCTGTCATGTTAATTCTCCTCTTTCTATTATAAAATAAAAAAGCCCTCATCCTCTCCTAAAAATAGAAAAGGACGAGAGCTTACGCTTCGTGGTACCACCTTAATTTTCGAGTTATCACTCGACTTTAACAGAACCGCCTTATTGGACTGATTCCTTTCGCTTTAACGGGCGTACCCGTCATCGACTTACTTTTTTTGCTCATCGATAAAAACTCAGAGACCATTTTTCTGTAAACAGCTTATCGCCTAATCTCACCAACATAGGCTCTCTTCGGATAACCATCAATTACGTACTTTTCTCTTCAACGTTTCATTATTATTAAAACTTACTAATGTAATTTTAACCTAATTGTTATTTAGTGTCAACCAATTTTTGTGAAATAAAACGATACGCTCATCAAGCTGGGACATTACGTCGGTTTGTGCCCTCTTTGGACATCGAAGGGAGCGGACTTTTGGAGCGTGTCTATCTCACCATGTTCTTTAAACCATTCAACGTTAGGACAATTATCCTAGCTTCATCTTAACTTTAAGCCTAATGACTGAACTCAACCATTTCAAAAATTCTCGAACACTCATGTTGAGAATAGGGCAATCTCTGTTTTGTTTCAATTTTTTCGCAAATACTCAAAAATACCATTGAAAACTGGGTCATTACACTAGCTAATTGATTTAAATCCTGATTGACAAAAAATTGAGTCAACTGCTCTTGTTGACTATTAGTCAGTTTACTTCGGACTCCTTGATACTTTGACCAGTCACCAAAACTATTTTGTAGGTGTCCATCTTGATAACACCAGCCCATCACTACTAGCTGCCGCATTTTATCGACACAATCCAATGTGTAGTAAATCTCATTTCTCTGTGCTCTGCGGTACACTTCGTGATAATAAGCTAAGAACTTAGTTTGCCAATTCACTAATTGATCCATCGACAGTTGATGCTTTTTCTTAGCAGACTTAACGACGAGTTTGTTTAATACTTGGTCGGGCGTGTCCTTAATGATCAGTAACTCTCTTGTCCACATAGAGGGAATCAAATGCTCAATCGTATAACAAAAGACATCTACCTTAATAAAACAATCGTAATGAGCTATGATTAATTGATTGGATAACTGATTCTCAAAAAAAACAACCGTCCCCCATTGCTTAACTAGAGCAAGTTTAAATTGATTAAATTGTTCAAATATCTCCTAGCTAACTAGTAAGCGTAAATCAATATCCGAATAAGCATCTTGCTGATTTTCTGCAATTGAACCACCATAAAAAGCACCCATAATTCGCTCATCAATTAACAGCGATTCTTCGATTACTTGAGGGAACTTTTTTCTAGCCACTACCAATTTAGTTTCAAATATATCCGTCATTGATACTCCCCTCCACTCTAATATAAAAACTAGCCTCGCGGTCTCATATGGACAACGAGGCTGGCTCTAATTACTCTTGATTCTTAATTTCGAAAGCTTTCCGTGCCAAAGTTTCAATAATATGAATAACCGGCACTTGAGTCGTAATATTATGAATAGGACCCTTTTTTTCGATTGGCATGTAGTAACCCACCGCTCCATCAGAAATCTTAGACAAGGTTGAAGAATCACTATTGGTAATACTGATGATTTTAAAATTATTTTGTTTGTATTCACTCACCCGGTGTAAGACCATGGAGGTCTCTCCGGAAACGGATAGCACAATTAAAATTGTATTATCTCTAACTTCTTGGGGAATTGGGTAAAAAGGATCATTGATGTGAGTCGCATATATCCCCATATTCGATAAATAACGGGCACCATATTGTCCCAAAATCCCACTGCTGCCAATGCCGTAAAAGAAGACACTTGAGGCGTTGGCAATAATTTTTGCACTGTGATTAATTTGGTCTTTAAAGTCATCTGTATTGATTTTCTTAAAGAAGTCCATCATTGCCACGGTATCATCTGTCAATTCTGCTAGCTCTTCTTTTTCATGCATCAGTTGAAGCTTAATTTTAAATTCCGAATAACCCTTGCATCCCATTTTATTGCAGAAATTGAGGACAGTTGTAGTGGAGACATGGGCATTGTCTGCTAACTCACGAATTTTCATCGTACGCACGTCAACAATGTGTTGTATCACATAATTATAAACACCGAATTCTAAATCATTTAAACTTTGTATCTGTTCATATGTAAACATGATTTCCCTCCCAGGGAATAAAATAAAAACACTTATGATGCACTACTGCTACTAGCAGCAGCGGCGGCACTGGATGCAGCCACTGCTGCCATCACTTGTTCTTGAATGATAATTTGATTTAAGGTAATTGCAACGGTATTAGTTACTTCGTCACTTAATTCTTTTGATTGATTTTCAATAAATAGATTAAGTGCTATCGTCCGTCGGTAATTTTTATCCAAGAAAACTTTAACATGATCGTCTGCTTCGATTAAAAACTCATTAAGTTGATCTAAGTTAATATTACTTACTTCTTTTTTTAAATAAGTCAAAATAACAATCGATGTATATAACAATGGCTTAGGTCTGATGCCATATTCCTCTAATTCCAACACTGTTTTTTCCATATCTAGGACAAAGTTACTATTTTGTTCAGCTAAAAGTAAGACGCAAGTAGCAGCCGCTGATTGCGCATTATCACGACTCTTCAAACCAGCTTTACGCAATCCATCATAATAAAAATCCACCATGTCAGCAATTTCCTGTGGTCGGTAAGCCGTCAAACTTTCATTTTGAGCTAACGAAATAGCAATTGCATAATCTTCTTTACCAGTTATAAATGGGTGTGACTCCTTCATAGCATCGTAGATATCCAGAGCATTTTTGATTGTTTCAACCTTATCCTTCTGCTTGGAAAACTGAAGTAAGTAAGCGCCAAAGTAAGTGTAAGAAGACCCTTTGAAACCAGCTTCCTTCATCTCGTTATAACTGTCCATTAGAAGTGCCACATCTTTGTCAGAACTTTTTTCATTGGCTACCATAAGGGCAATAATAATATCTCTTACTGTAGTATTAAGGTTGGTAAAAAATCCAGTTTCTGATTTAAGACGCTTGCGAACGCCTTCAATCTCTACTGTGTCCAACAATTCTTCCTTACCAATAAAAGCTTTGGCCATCAAATAAAGAATTCGCCGATCCGTCCATTTCATTGTTGCCTTCAACGTGCTGTAATTTATTGTTAATGATCTCATCATTGCTCTTGCTTCCATCAAAAACACCTACCTTCAACATTAGTCCCTTAATTCTAGCACAAAATCACCACTCATGACCATAGAACTTAACAGATTGTCTGGAAATGACTTTGCATTCAGCCCTGACTCTCCCTACTTTATTCTGTAATTAGTAAATCCCTGGGTACCTCAAAAAAACAACTTTCAAGCTTAGGAAACAAGTCCTGAACTTGAAAGTTGCTAATAGTGCCCTTAGTTATTTTCAATTAATTTAAAATTGGACCAAGGTCGCAAGAAATCTAATAAAAATAATTCATCCGCTGAAATTCGACCGACCACATTCACACGTCCATCATTTTTCATTGATTTCAACGCAATTTGCGTTTCTCCTTTATACTGACCATACCCGAGGTTGTCAATTAATACATCTCCCTTTGTCATATCAATCGTGTTATGAGCCGGGAAAGGTAAATCTTTGTATTTAATACGTGTCATGGTTGAACGTAAAATATACTCAGAACGATCGCCGCGATAGCTGTGTAAATTATTAAATAGGACCTCTCTTTCGTCATCCGTAATATCATCTGCTACGTCTACTTTAACGGATGGGTATTCAGCAAAGAATGCCTCCGACATCGCTTTTAACTCTGCTTCAGATGCATAGGCATTACCAACCAACACATCGTCGATTGTCCCCATTAAAACTAAATGCTTCACTTGGGTGGCGATTTCTAAATCGCGATGGTCTTCTAATGAACAAAGTCCATCTTGCGTTGGCCAAGGACCAAAATCAGCCGCGTGAGAATTAACAAAGGCCATAGTGTTGATGCCATATTTAGTGAATTTTTCTGTGCACATCACAAAATGGTCATAACCTAAACCTGAATAACGATGAGGATAAAAATTATGAGACCCTAATAAGTTATTGACATTTGGCGAATAACTCATAATATTGTCAACATAACTCGTACCTGTACTCATATTAATTTCAATTTTAATCCCAAAAGGATTACGTGTCATGCGTGCTTCTTCCTGACCTGTAAAACCGATGTCAAGACGAACCCCATCGGCTCCCATTTCGTGAAAGAAAGTCAAATCGTCATAGGAAATCCCCAATTGCTCAAAGAGTCCCGGATTAATATCAACCATGACTTCCATATCTAAACTATTGGCATAGTCCACGACCTGTTTAAAGTCAGCTAAGACTTTGTCCTTGTCTTCTGTAATTTGCAACAAACTAGTAAACACACGTTTAAAACCATATTGATGTGCTAAATCTAAATACGCTTTGTCTTTTTCAAATGTTGATCGTTCAGGATAAATAGAAATACCTAATTTTCCCATGGTAATGCCCCCTATAAAATAGTTTATCGTTCTTAAACATTATAACAATTAACAAAAAAATAGTCTAGACCATTTCCAGAATAAAATGAAAAACAGACAGTTTTTAGATTTCACTAGGTAAATTCACAAAAATTTGTTATGATTAAAAGTGGAATAAATAAAATAAATGAGGTATTCGAATGAAAACAAAAAAATTACTTATTAGCCTAAGCGCCCTAACGCTTACACTGCTATTAGTTGCCGGTTGTGGCAACGGATCTAAAAACACAGGTGCAAGCAGTTCAAGCGAAAGTAAAACAGCTGAATCAAGCACAGCTGAATCGAAAGAAGCTGTCGATCTAAACAGTTTGGAATTACCACAATTAAATAAAAAAGTTGCTGATAATGAAGCCTTGGTTGAATTAGTGACATCTGAAGGCAATATCAAAATCAAGTTATTCCCAGAACAAGCCCCTAAAGCAGTTGAGAACTTTATCCAACATGCTAAAGATGGTTATTACAAAGATGTTAAATTTCATCGTATTATTGAAGGCTTTATGATTCAAAGCGGTGACCCTGAGGGAACTGGTGCTGGTGGTAAAAGTATTTGGGGTGACGAATTTGTCCCTGAAATTTCTAATCAATTGTATCACATCAATGGTGCTCTAGCTATGGCTAGAACTGGTTTGCCCGTTGACCAACCTTCTCAAGGTAGCCAATTCTACATCGTACAAAACCATGACAATATGGCTGACGGACTCTTAAAAGACGAGTACCCAGACCAAATTATTGAAGCTTATAAAAATGGTGGCGCCCCTAATCTTGATTTTCAATATTCTGTTTTTGGACAAGTAATTGAGGGATTAGATGTTGTTGATAAAATCGCTGCAACAGAAGTCAAGGCTGGCGAATCTGGTGAGAAATCAACGCCGACAAAAGATGTGACGATTAAAGAAGTGAAAGTCTTACAAGAAGCTAAATAAACGAAAAAAAGTGATCCCGAATTATTTCGGGATCACTTTTTTTAAACTTTGACAATCCAGCCTTCTGGTGACTCAACATCGCCAAACTGAATGCCGACTAATTCATTATACAATCGTGTTGTCACTGGTCCCACTTCTGTCTCACTGTAAAAAACATGAAATCCCTCACCGGTTTCCAGACCACCAATTGGTGAGATAACCGCTGCCGTGCCACATGCCCCAGCTTCTGTAAACTGATCTAGTTGATTTAAGTATACGTCCCCTTCAATTGCTTCCATGCCTAAACGTTTTTCGGCTAAATAAAGTAACGAATACTTCGTGATACTTGGTAAGATAGATGGCGATACCGGAGTGATAAATTGATTATCCCTTGTAATCCCAAAGAAATTCGCCGAACCGACTTCTTCAATCTTTGTATGAGTAGCTGGGTCAAGGTAGACACAATCCGAATAATTTTTCTCTTGAGCTTCCTTTCCAGGCTGCAAACTAGCGGCATAGTTCCCACCTACCTTAACAGCTCCAGTTCCCAACGGTGCCGCTCGATCATAATCCGAAACGATAAAGTTAGTAGCCGTTAAGCCTCCTTTAAAATAAGGGCCTACGGGCATGCAAAAGACAGTGAAAACATATTCCGGTGCCGGTGAGACACCAATATTCGGTCCCACACCAATTAATAAGGGGCGAATATAAAGAGTAGCGCCTGAATCGTGAGGTGGCACAAAACCTTCATTAGCCTTTACTACTTCTTTAACAGCATTGATGAACATCTCTTCAGGAACCAGGGGCATTCGCAAGCGTTCTGCACTTCTATTTAAACGTTTAGCATTTTCGTCAGGTCTAAACAAATTAATGCTGTCATCTTTACAACGATAAGCTTTTAATCCTTCAAAGCACTGTTGTCCATAATGTAAGGCCGTTGAGCCTTCATGAATGTGTAAGACGTTGTCTGTCGTAAGTGACCCAGTACTCCATTCGCCGTCTTTGTATTCAGCTAAAAAACGATATGGTGTTTTGATATAATTAAAACCTAAATTTTTCCAATCAATATTTTCCATTTAAACAACCCCTTCACATATTTCAATCTAGTTTATCACACTTTTCATTAAAATTTAATCATTTTTTAATTATTTTCGATTATCTTGGTTTAAGGTGATCTAAAAAAACTTACCTGAGAATAAATAGTTTGGGTTATTTAAGTAAGAAGCAGCGGTTAACCGCACCTTTACAGCTAAAAAGTCATAAGAATTCATTAAAGAATTCCCATCTTTGTTACTTTTTTTTGGCTCTAAGTTACAATCATAGTGGATAATAAAGACATAATGAACTAATTTGCCCTATATAAATAAAATTGAAAGGTTATCTGAATAAAATAGGAGGACAAAATGAAAAAGGACGAATTGATTAATGTTTGGAATGATTTAGTTGGCATCAAAGACTTAGCCATTGCCATCATTCTTTCTGTTACAGGAACCATGGTTGGCTTTTTTCTTGCGCCGGCTAACCACTCCACTAAACAGTTGTTTTTCGGTCTCAGTGGCGCCGTTGTTGCTTTTTTAATCAACACTTGGATTATTAAGCCCAAACGGAACATAAACGATCAAAACAACTAATATCAGGCAATCATGTAAAGGAGTTTTGTTGGTATGGAACTATCATTAGTGATTCAGATGATTATTGCCGCTTGCGGTGCTATTATGCTTTACATTTTTATCGGTTTTATTCCTGGAACAGATGAAACATCTGTTTTAATGCCCGTATCACTGGCTTTAATTTTAGGCGGTGTTCACCCAGTCGTCGCTTTAACCTTTTTTGTCGCTTCTTTTGTGACCTTAGGTTTGATGAATCTAATGCCCGCCTTAATCGTTGGTTTACCAGGTGGTGTTATGTCAACCCCTTTGATTGAACACGCCCTTCTATTAAAGGACCAAGGTAAAACAACGACAGCGATCAAAAAAGCTGCTGTCGGTAGCTTAATAGGTGTTTTAATCGCATTGCCGACTAGTTTATTAATCGCTAATGCCATCGCGCCATATGCAGACGGTTTAAAGCAATATGCCCCATGGTTATTTATTGGTGGCGCCGTTTTTCTTTCTTTAATAAGTAAAGCAAAAATTATTTCTTTAATCAGCATTATTCCTATGGCTTTACTTTTTCAGAGCCTGCGAACCATTTACTGGGACATGGGAGTCGTGCCTGAAACAAAAAACATCACCACCTCATTTTTTCTGGGAATCACAATTGCGCCCTTACTTCTTTCTCTAATCTCTTTGTTTAATCAACAAGAACGAAAAAAACTGATTCAAACTGAAGAAAAGATAACTTTACTGCCAAACATTCGTAAAGAAAACTTCAGCCCCTTTAATGTTTTATCAAAAAACGAGGCCATTGGCAGCATTCTGTCTACTTTCGCCTCATGTTTTTTATTCGTTCTTAGTCCAGTTGGTCTTACGATCTTGTTCGGTGAGATGGTTGCAAAACGAGAAACAACATCTGCTAAAAAAGCAGAAGCCGCAATAGTTACCATGAGCGCCTTAGTCCAAGGAACATACATGTCTGGTCTGGTTGTTAGTCTCATTGCCCTAGGCATCCCTTTAGCGCCTTCAGCAATTGGTCCAGGTGCGGCTTTTTTTGAGGCCCCTCCTATTTTTGAAATAGGTAACACTATAACCTCACAGTTTCCTAAAGGACAATTAATTTTAGCTTTTGTCATTGGAGCTCTATCGGCAATTGGGGCTGTCTATTTTGTAGCCATGCGTTTCGCTTCAAGAATAACGGCTTTCGTCTTAAAAAAAATTCCCCACGAAGCAATTTTAGGGTTATTTATCGCCTTAGTGGTATTATTAGGTTATATGGATGCAGGATTAATCAATGTCTTTGGAATCTTACTAATTGGATTTGCCTGTGGCACCTTAAACCGATTAGGGGTAAACTACGGCATTCAGTTTATGACCCTTTATGCAGCACCCGCTATTATTGAATTTTTTAGTCAGTTAGTATAAACTGTAATTTCCGACTTTTATTTGATACAGAATGATGTCCCACAACTAAACAATTATCATGTTTCTCACATATAGAAAGGTTGAATGCTTATGTCAACACAAGGAATCGGTTATGCCAATGGTAAAATTATTTTAATGGGAGAACATTCCGTCGTCTACGGAGAACCTTCAATTGCCATCCCCTTCCCAGCAACACAAATAAAAACAACAGTTCAAGCGTCTGAAGGAGAAACAGCGATTGATTGCGTTTTTTATAAAGGCCTCCTAAATGATATGCCTGAACTATTGGAAAGTTTAAAAGCCGTGATTAAGGTATCTCTAGAGCGCCTTGGCCAAACAGATACCCTTTCCTTAACGATCGACAGTACCATTCCTGCAGAGCGTGGCATGGGCTCAAGTGCTGCTGTGGCCGTGGCCACCACACGAGGGATTTACGACTACTTCCAACAGCCACTTGCCCATAGTGAACTTTTAGAAATTGTCGATATATCAGAAAAAATTGCTCACGGTAACCCCAGTGGTTTGGATGCCTTAATGACCAGCAGTTCCACCCCTTACTACTATATAAAGGGGCAACCTGTGACTCCAATCGATTTGCATTTAACTGCAGTTCTGGTTGTGGCTGACACAGGAAAAACTGGTCAAACGAAAGAAGCTGTAGCCAATGTTGGCGAAAAAGTTCGCAGTAAAAGCGGCGCGATTTATCAGCGTAAAATCAAAGACCTTGGTCAATTAGCCAAAGCAAGCAAGGATTATTTAAGTCAAAATCAGCCCGAAAAACTAGGCTTAGCCATGAATCAGGCCCAAAATTTATTATCGGAGTTAGGCGTTTCCAGTTTGGAATTGGATGCCCTAGTAGTTTCCGCCCTCAGTCACAATGCCTTAGGGGCAAAATTAACAGGTGGCGGTCGTGGCGGATGTATGATAGCATTAGCAAGGGATTTAAATGACGCCCAAGTGATTGCGTCTGCTTTAAAAGCGGCTGGCGCGAAAGCAACTTGGTTATATGAAATGAGTGGGAACTAAATGGAACGACATAGTAAAGCTAGAGCACATACAAACATCGCCTTGATTAAGTACTGGGGCAAACGAGACGAAACCTTATTTTTACCAATGAATAGCAGCCTATCCTTGACATTAGACCAATTTTATACGGAAACGACTGTTGAATTATCAGATTCCTTTGAAAAGGACAGCTTCATTTTAAATGATCGACTTCAAGATGACAGTGAAACAACTAAAATCAGTCGTTTTCTCGATTTGTTTCGACAAGAAGCAGGCATTCAAACGCCAGCAAAAATTACCAGTCAAAATTTTGTGCCAACTGCAGCTGGACTTGCCTCCTCAGCATCTGCTTTCGCAGCTTTGGGAGCGGCAATGAATGACGCCAGTGGCTTGAAGATGGACTTAGCAACCCTTTCCACCTATGTTCGCCGCGGCAGTGGCAGCGCAACTCGCAGTGTTTATGGAGGTTTTGTCGAATGGCAGATGGGCACCAACTCCGCAGACAGCATGGCCGTTGAAATTGACGATGCTAGTTGGGATATCGGCATGATCACGGTTGCCGTTAATACCAATAAAAAAACAGTTTCTAGCCGTGATGGCATGAAACTGACCGTTGAAACCTCTGCTTTTTACCCTGCCTGGTTAGAAAGCACAGCAAAAGATCTTCGTTTGATTAAAGAAGCCATCTATAAACACGATTTTCAACAATTGGGTGAAATCACTGAGTCAAATGGTATGAAAATGCATGGTACCATGCTCGGTGCTACTCCCCCCTTCTCATACTGGGAAGCATTAACTGTTGAAGTTTTAACTAAAATTCGTGAAATACGTAGACAAGGATGGCAGTGTTACTTTACAATGGATGCTGGACCTAATGTTAAAATCCTCTGTCGTTATTCAGATGCAGAGGCCATTCAAAAATTGTTAACCACCGCTTTTCCAGACAATCCGGTTATTATTTCGAAAGTCGGAGGCGGCGTTAAACTGATCTAAACAGTTTGACATTAAG
Organism: uncultured Vagococcus sp.; assembly: GCF_963518325.1. Lineage (NCBI taxonomy): Bacteria > Bacillati > Bacillota > Bacilli > Lactobacillales > Enterococcaceae > Vagococcus > uncultured Vagococcus sp. Next base: position 128,143 of record NZ_CAUQJB010000006.1, read on the forward strand.
AGAGGAAGAAATACATGATAGAAGCTAGTGCACCTGGAAAACTTTATATAGCAGGTGAATATGCTGTACTAGAACCAGGACATCCTGCGATTTTAGTCGCCTTAGATCAATACATAACAGTCAGATTAAGAGAAGCAAAATTCCAAGGGAGCATTCGCTCCAGCTATTCCAACGGATTTATGATTCCTTGGACTCGCAAAAATGGTCAGTTGTTTATTGACGAACGGGAAAATCCTTTTACATATGTCGTTCAAGCTGTGACGATGACAGAAAAATATTTAGATGAAATCGGTAAAAAACTAACCTTCTTTGACTTAGAAATCGAAAGTGATTTAGACAATAAAGATGGCCGTAAATACGGTCTAGGATCCAGTGGAGCGGTGACGGTCGCGACGATTAAAGCTTTACTGACCTTTCACAAAGTTAACTACGATGCCGCTTTAGTCTATAAACTCGCAGCCTTAACTCATTTGTCAATCAACAGCAATGGTTCCTTTGGTGACTTGGCTGCCAGTTCCTTTGGTGGCTGGATTGCTTATTCTTGCTTTGACCGTAAATGGGTCCAAGCTCGACAAGAAGAACACTCACTGTTGGCTTTGCTTAATATGAATTGGCCTAAATTAATGATAGAACCCTTAACACCCCCAGAAAACTTAAACTTATTAATTGGTTGGACAGGTAATCCAGCTTCAACCACTCATTTAGTTGACTTGTTAAATGAAGAAATCAGCGAGATTGATCACTATTACTCTGTTTTCCTGAAAAATAGTCTAGAATGTGTCTCCAACATTATTGAGGCTTTCAAAGGCAAGGACGTTTTCTCAATTCAAACTGGTATTCGTCAAAACCGTCAGTTATTGCAACACCTCGGTGCCAACAGTGGCGTTCACATTGAAACGGCCACCCTTTTTGACCTCTGCGAAATTGCCGAGGACTTTGGTGGTGCTGCTAAATCTTCAGGAGCCGGCGGTGGTGATTGCGGAATTGTTTTAATTGATAATACAATTGACCCCACTCCTTTAATTAGCGAATGGGAAAAAGCTGACATTAGCCAATTACCTGTTAATGTCCATTATGAAGATACTTATTTATTAGCCTAGATTGGAGGTTTTCTTATGTCAATTCACCAAAATCGCAAAGACGAACACGTTGAACTTGCAGAAAAGCTCTATGGAAGTCATCCTCTAACGGATTTCGAAGCCATGACCTTTGTTCATCACTCCTTTCCAAATATGGATGTTGCTGACGTTGATTTAAGCACCCAATTTGCAGGATTTAACTTAGAACTGCCCTTTTATATTAACGGAATGACCGGTGGTAGCGACAAAACAGCCACTATTAACCGTTATTTAGCCTTAGTAGCAAAGGAAACCGGCTTGGCTATGGCCTCTGGTTCGGTCAGTGCGGCGATTAAACATCCCGAAGTAGCCGAAAGCTTTTCAGTCATTCGACGAACAAACCCCAATGGGATCATCTTTGCTAACCTAGGAGCGGAACATTCAGCGGAAAATGGCAAACGAGCTGTGGACATTCTACAAGCTGATGCCCTTCAGCTCCATGTTAATGCTCCCCAAGAACTGGTAATGCCTAACGGTGAAGGCGAACGTTCTTTCACAAACTGGCTGAACCAGATTGAAAAGATGGTTACTGAAGTTGGAGTGCCAGTTATCGTCAAGGAAGTTGGCTTTGGCATGAGCCGTAAAACTATTCAACAGCTAATAGCAATTGGCGTTAAAACCATAGATGTTAGTGGTCGCGGCGGCACGAATTTTGTTGCGATTGAAAATTCTCGCCGATCCAAACAAGAATTCTCATTCGCTGAGAACTGGGGACAATCAACAGCTGTTTCACTGATTGAATCTGCAGAATACCAGAATAAAGTCGAAATCCTAGCCTCCGGCGGGATTAAAACACCCCTTGATATGGTTAAAGCTCTATCAATTGGAGCCAGAGCTTGTGGACTTTCAGGGCATTTCCTACATTTAATACAAACTGAAGGTGTTGAAAAAACCATTGCCGAAGTTGAACAATGGCGTCAGACTCTCAAAACCCTGATGACCCTGTTAGGGACAAAGAAAGTCGCAGATTTACAACAAACAGATATTATCTTACGGGAACCCATTAAAGGTTGGTGTGAAGCTCGCCGTATAGACTGGCAATCTTACGCTAATCGCTCCTAAAAAAGTTGACAAGGGACATTTCCCTCGTCAACTTTTTTTGTGTTAATCTTCCAATAAATACTCTACTCTGTTAAGGAAAGTCCGGGTTTCATCCTGACTATCACGCAATTTAATCGCTAAATCAGGATGATTAGTAATAATGCCATCTACGTCTAGGCGTAAGTATTTACGCAGTAACTCCTCCTTGTTAACTGTCCAAACAAATATTTCTTTATTCATTTCAGCTGCCTGATCTAACAAACTTTCCGTCACAGAAAATTCTTCCAGAACATAAAAATTATGGATAGTCTCTGGTAAACTGCCTAGATTCAACGGAATCACATAAGCGGTTTGGATTATCGGTTCGATTCTCTTGATTTCATTCAAAATCTTAATGTCCAATGATTGAACGTAAAATTCAGTTGTCACATGTTTCTCTTGTAATAAATTAACCAGATTTTGAGCCATCTCTTTCGATTCGTAGCCATGAGGTTTTACCTCTATCAATAATTTGATTCGTTCCTTTTTGGCTACATCAATGTAATCACTTAAGCTAGGAATCCGATCCTGATAACCGCCTTGTTTGACTGTTAATTGTTCCAACTCTGCTAAGGTCAAGTTGCGAACCTCTTCATTCACACCAGCTAGACGCTTGAGATTGTAATCGTGCATCACCACAAATTTGCCGTCTCTAGTTTCTTGGATATCCATTTCAACCACATCCGCATGGACTTTAGCAGCGGCTTTAAGGGAACCAATTGTATTTTCAACGCCTTTTTCCGTAAACCCACGGTGAGCAACAATCTCCGTTTGTGGGGCGTAAACCACACCAACTGCCGACCAAATATTAAAACCAACGAAACCGATTAAACCAATAATTAAGATATTTCGCCATTTAGGATAGGTTTTAGCCCATAATCTGGGGTTGAATTTAAAGCTGGGAACTTCCTTTAAAAAGGGTTGCCCTTCCCTCGTTGTGCCAACAATGCCATTAGCCACTAAGGGTTGGATTAAGCCACCGAAGAGAAACAGAAAAATTTCCACAATGGTGATGGTTAAACCAGCAATAACAGGTGCGATAACGGGTAAATAAGCATCCGCAATTACCAGCGGAAGAAAAAAAACAAACATAATCCCCCCGAAAAGCAGCCCGTAACCACCAACTAATAAGCCGAGAAGAATCAGATTACTAAGAGAACGTCCTTTTGAAAAGTTCCAACTCTTACGAATCGCCTGCCAAATAGTCGTATTTTTATCTGTTACAAAAAAATAGATCATATACAGCAAACGCAAAGCGACATAAGACAAGACGACGATTACGCTCAAATATAAGGCAAACCCCGAAGGAGTCATGGACAGTTCATCTACAATAAAATCGGGTATTTTAATCATGGAAGTTAATTCAGCATTGATCCCCAACGAAACAATCGGCATAATCAAAAGAAAATACCCCACAAGTAATAAAGAATTCAAACTTAAGAAAAAACGGACTTTACGATTCAAGCCTTTCACAATATCCCAAAACGCAATCGACTGACCTGTTGCTTGATTGTGGGCCAGTAAGAAATAAAAACCCAACTCGTAAAAAATAAAGAAAACAAATAAAAGTAAGAGCCCCAGGCCGATTAGTAAGGCCATGGGATGACTAAAGAGAGCTGAAAAATTTTCATTTGTGACACCAACAATTTTAGCTCGACTCAGCATCTTATAAAATAAATAAGATAACAAGGGAAGTACTATGACAACACGCATAAATTGCAGAATTAACATACTCCTAAAATAATCAGGCCAGGTCTCGATTACCCGCTTAAAGCTATACTGCACATTTTTTAATATTGTCACTATTCCTCACCATTTCCGTTTAAATTCATACTGCTATCTCTTTATTATACCCTATACTTACCTAAGAGCGAAATGAATCCCATCTTACGCCAAGATTAAACTTTGGTCTCTAAAAACCCAAATTTGAGTGGCAACCGATTCTACAAAATAACGATCATGAGAGGTTAATAAAATCGTACCAGGATAGTTCTTAATAAACGATTCCAAGGCTAATCTAGAGCTTAAATCAATAAAATTAGTGGGCTCGTCCAAAACTAACACGTTACTTTCCTGTAAAAACAAGCGGCCTAGTATTAAACGCGTTTTTTCACCGCCACTTAACTGATAAACCTTTTTTAACAAATCGCCTTGGGTAAACCCTAATTGATGAAGCACAGACCTAACAATCGACTCAGAGTCATCAGTTACCTTCAAAAGATAATTCACTAGGTTCTGTGAATCCTTAATTTGATAAGCCTGTTGTTCGAAAGTACCAAAGTTAACTTTTGGAGAGATTGTCATACCTGGCCCTCTAGCTAATATATGTGCCAGTAAACTAGATTTTCCACAACCATTAGGACCCTGAAGTGCGATGACTTCACCTAAAGAAAATTGAAAATTCGTTTCGTTAAGTAACAGACGCTCTCCTTTAATTAAGGTGACAGATTCTCCGATAATCGGATACTTATTATGGATTTCTGTTTGCTTGGTTTGTTGAAAAGTAATAACTTTCTCACTTGGGATGACTGGCCCGATTGACAACTGGCTCAAACGCTTTTCAATTCCCTTAGCTGCTTTTTGAACCCCCTTAAGTGCAGTGTCTTTTTGCTTCGATCCACCTAAACGACTTGGCTTAATCTGGCGTTTTTTTTGTTTTTGGCTGACTTTTGACATTTTCTCTGCCCTGGCTTTTTTGCCGGCTATTGCAAGTTCCAGTCGCCTTTTTTCTTTTTGAGAGTTGTTTAAGACGTTTAAAGCCGTCTGTTGCGCTCCGTCCTTCTGTTGTTGATAATCTGTATAATTCCCTTGATATTCAGTTACATGTCCCTCTGACACTTCCCAGATCTTCGTAACAGCACGATCGAGAAAATAACGATCGTGGCTGACTATGACTAGTGTTCCGTAGTAGTAAGAAAGTTCATTCACTAAAAAGTTAACCCCTTCCTGATCCAGATGAGTGGTTGGTTCATCTAGTAAGAGACCTTCATGGCAGGTTGACAGCACCTGGGCTAACTTCATGCGTGTCAGTTCGCCCCCGCTAAGCCCATCATTAGAACGCTTAGGTACCTTTAACTTACTTAATAGTTCATAATCACTTGGGTCCCCTTCTGGCTCCGCAACTTGCTGGAAAAAGCCGAAATTAGTTTTAATCTCAACCTTCCCCTTGTCAGGCTCCAAGTTTCCGCCTAACAGATTTAACAAAGTTGATTTCCCTTGTCCGTTGCCACCGACAATCCCAATTCTATCCCATTGATAGATCGACAGTTGCGGAATAGCCAAAACTTGTTTATTTCCTAAAGATAAATCAATATGAGTTAGTTCTACCGATAATTTTTGCATGTTTTTTCCTCTTTCTTTTGAGGTCATGCTAACTGACAAAAGAGAACGCCCCTTTTTCATTTACTAGCCCGTTACTTTCAAAAAAAACGACAAAAAGAGAGATAGCAAGGCTATCCCTTAAAAGACAATAATAAGTTGCGACTAGCAACTTAAGCGTAATGTAAATAAACCTTAGACATTACTGTAAAAAGTTTCAGCAACATAGTCAAATAGACTATGTCCACGTATTTCTTGAGCAGAAATACAGACTTGGATTAGAAAAATGGCTGGACTCCTCGTTTTGTCAAATAAAACAAGACCTTTGAATATATGCAGTTACTTATTCAAAGGGTTAAGTCTCAATCTCATCGATGCCATCATTTACTAATCCTCCTTCTTTAATAGCCGTTAACACAACTGGCTACATTTAATAAGATAAGTTTACCAAGAGGATGAACTAAAAGCAAGTAGTTAATCAATGGGCAAATGAATCTCAAACAGCGTCTGATTATCCTTACTCCTCAATTGTATGTCTCCTTTATGAGCCAAGACGATTTCCTTTGAAATCGATAGACCTAACCCTGATCCTCCAGTTTGGCTAGAACGGGAGTTATCTATTCGGTAAAACTTATCAAAGACAGCCCCTTGCATCTCCTCTGGAATGTCCGGCCCCTGATTCTTAAAGCGAATAATCGCGTCAGATTCCGTTCGAGCAATCGTTATTTCAATTGGGGTTTGCTCAAAACTATAGGCCAACGCATTTTTCATCAGATTGGTGAACACACGACCTAATTTATCTGGATCAGCCGATACAACCAAGCGCGTCATACCATCAATTACAATTTCCTGTCCACGAGCCTGACCATTGATATAAAATTCATCTGCAGCCTGTTCTGCCAGCAATCTCAGGTCAATTGGTTGTTTACTTAATACAATTTCTTGTAAATTAAAACGTGTAATGTCAAAAAACTCATTAATCAACCCTTCTAATCGATAAGATTTATCCAAAGTTAACTGGACATATTTAGCCTGTTGTTCCTGAGGTAAGCTCTCTGAGGTCTCCTGCAAGAGATTTAAATAACCGACAATGGAAGTTAAAGGTGTTCGAATATCATGAGCCAGATAAACCACTAAATCATTTTTTCGTTGTTCGGCTTCTTTGGCATCCCGCTCTCGCTTTTTAATAATTTGATTAACTTGATTCATTTTCGACTCAATACTCTTCATCTCTAAAGACAATTCAATCGAGCCTTCGGTTTCTTCGATTAGTTTATCCATGCCATTAGCAATTTCATCAAAATAATTTGTCACAAAATTTGTATAAATACGGAATATAATCACTATAGCGCCAATCGCCACAACGATCATAATAATCGTTAAGTTACGGCGGATTAAATTATCGTGAACGTAAAAAGCCATTTCTTGAGTAAAATTGAAATGTTCCACCAAAACAGCGACAACCCAATTCCCTGCCACACCTCGCGCTAGTGATTGTAAAATAAATAACAGGATCCCAGTTACTAAAATAATCAGCGAAATTCGCCTTAAAATCTTTCGTTTAAACAAACTGTAATCATTTTTTTTAAGAGTCAATTTTATATCCCACTCCCCATACAGTTTTAATGTATTTCTGATTGGCATTCGGACCTTCAATTTTAGCCCGAAGATGGCGTATATGAACCATTACAGTGTTATTCGAACTCTCAAAATATTTTTCTTCCCAAACTAAGTGAAACAGTTCCTCCGTTCTAAGAACCTTACCCACATGCTCCAACAATACCCACAAAATCTTGAATTCTGTCGGTGTTAGTTCAACAGGTTTTTGATTGACAGTTACCTCATAGGTAGTTTTATTAACGACTAGACTCTTATGGTAGATCACTTGATCGGCTGTTTGGTCCACTTCCTTACTTTGCCCCTCATTGTACATGGTGTAACGCCGTAGTTGTGCCTTAACTCTCGCTACCAACTCCAACGGTTGAAAAGGTTTCGTGACATAATCATCAGCACCCAAGGTTAATCCAGTTATTTTATCTAATTCCTGATCCTTGGCAGTTAACATAATAATGGGGAAATGAGCATTTTCGCGAATCTTTTGACTGATGACAAAACCATCAACATCTGGCAACATAATATCCAAAATAGCCAAGTCAACTTGATGCTGATTTAAATAATCCAGTGTATCTTGTCCCGAATAAAATGTGACGACCTCGTAACCTTCATTTTTCAGATACAGCTCAACCAGATCGGCAATTGCTTGTTCATCATCTACGACTAATATTTTTTTCATATTAACCTCCATCTGTATATTCGACTGCTACCTTCCTCTATCTTACCTGATATCTCTTAGATAGAAAACCACTAGCCAAGAATTTGAGTCACTTATTGATAAATTTTAAACGTTTCATGATAAAATGTGCTAAAATAGCAATAACGTGTTTATTGATCACGAGAAAATAAGAAAGTTGGGATAAGATTATGACAACCTGTTTAAGATGCCAAGTGGACGTAAGTTCTGACCACAGTCAGTGTCCCCTCTGTCACGCTATTATCAACGAAAAAACAGAACCCTCCCTAACGAGTTACCCACGTTACCCGGAAACAAAAAACAACAAAAAATTACAAGTCAAAATCTGGCTTTTCATTACGATTATTATCATTACTTTTTCCTTTGCCATCAATGCCTTCACATGGGATATTAAACCTGTTACCTGGGCGCCTATCGTGTCAATGGCTAGTTTTTATATTTGGTTTGTCGGAAAAGATTTATATCAAAAATTCAATATAAACCTGATTGGCAAAACTCTATGGAAAAATTATTTTTTTCTTTCCTTAGTTTTAGTCATCATAGATTTGAGCACAGACTTTGGTCGTTGGTCTTTAAATTATGCCATTCCCTTTTTAGGTATATTAACTGGTCTGATTATGACTATCTGGTCGGTCAGAAATAAATCAATGTGGCGAGATGACATCGGCTATATCCTGCTAATTGTCAGTATCAATATCATTCCCTTGCTCCTCTTTTTTATCAAAGGAGGAAACGTCTTATGGCCAAGTATTATCTCCCTTATTTACGGAGGTTTGACTATTCTGGGACTCTTTATCTTCTCAGGCAAGCGCCTGCTTTATGAATTACAAAAAAGATTCCACTTTTAAAAAAGGTCTGAGTCTTAATGATTGGAGTGAGATTCAGCCCAATCTTGATTAACTAAAACTATAACAGTTCTTACCGATTACATAGGAGGTCACCATGTACAAATGGTATCGTTTAGACAATGCAGCAAAAGTATTCCCTTCCGTGACTGGCAACAAAAATTCATCAGTCTTCCGCTTTGCGGCCATCCTTTATGATGAGATTGACCCCATCGCCTTGCAGCAAGCTGTAGATATCGTAATGCCACGATTTCCAATGTTTTCTGTTCGTTTGCGAAAAGGAATTTTTTGGAACTACTTGGACGCCAACAAACACAGCTTGGTCATTCAACAAGAAACAAATCCACCCTGCGGTCAAATCGACTCTGCCAGAGATGGCGGTTATATGCTCCGTGTCTTATACAGCGGCCACCGACTCTCTCTAGAAATGTTTCATGCCCTGACTGATGGCAGTGGTGCCATAGAATTTTTTAAAAGTTTGCTCTATTATTACTTCAAGTGTTCTGGCCACGACTTCCCCCATGAAGGGAAAGTTAAACTAGGTGAAGAACCTTCTCCCCAAGAGGAGGTAGAGGACAGTTTCAGTAAACACTATACCCCTATCTATTCAGAGAGCACCCGCAATCCACGATCCTTTCATATTCGGGGTGTTTCCTATGGCGACGGTGACAACAGCCTAGTCCATGGCGTGGTTGATAGCCAAGCGATGAATCAAGTAGCCAAAAAATATGGTGGTTCGATTACGTCTTACTTGGCTTCCTTGTTGATTTATTCCATTTATCAAACACGCAGTCATCAACGAGACGCAGCAAAACCAATCGTAATTGCTGTTCCTGTGAACTTGCGAAACTCGTTCCCATCAAAGACTCTGCGAAATTTTTTTAATGTGATTAATGTTGGGGCGTATATGGATGAAGAAATGACCATGGAAAAGCTCGTCCCCTTAATTCAAGAAATGCTGATTCAAAAAACCAATAAAACCTATCTTCAATCTTCAATCAACAACAACGTTAATTTTGAGCGCAATGTCGCGTCAAAATTCGTCCCACTCTTTGTTAAAAACTATTTTGTTCGCCTTGGCTTTGACCACTTAAGTGAGAGCAAAAAAACCATTACTTTGACCAATTTGGGGCGTGTGGATTTACCAAGTGAAATGTTTCAATACATTAAACATATGGAAATAGCTGCTTATCCTACACAGAAAAGCCCAGTTGCTTGCGGTTTAATATCTTGTAACGATCGGTTGACCATAACGTTTATTAAAAATATTGTTGAGACGGATATTTTACAATACTTTTACTCCCATTTAGCGACAATTGAAGGCCTGGATGTAGAAGTTTACAGTAATCTCTTGGCCCATACTTACGAAACATAACTTTTTTAACACCAGATTAGGTCAACTAATCTGGTGTTTTTTATAGACTTCGATAAACTGTGAAGGCATCTTCAATATGACGCGCTTCCGTCATCGGCGTACCACTGGCGCCAGCTGTCACTAGAATATACCGTTGGCCGTTGATTGTTGCCAGACTAGCCAAACATTGGCCAGCTTCTTCTGTATACCCTGTCTTCCCACCGTTTAGCTCGCCTGCCAGCTCCTGATTTTTCGGTAAATGACTAAAAAGAGTACTGGCTAAATAAAGACCTTCAGGGTGATAACCACCATTGTAAATGTGTTCCTTTGAATTAAAAATAGCAGAAAAAGTCTCATTTTTTAAAGCCGTTTTTAACAACAGTGCCATATCTTCAACTGTACTATAATGGTTGCGCTGATGAAGGCCTGTTGCATTTTTGAAATTTGTTTGGGACATGCCTATTTTTTTTGCCTCTTGATTCATTAACTTAACAAAGTTTTTTTCACTTCCGGCTACTTCGATCGCTAAGGCTTCAGTCGCTTCTGCTCCTGAAGATAGCAATGTCCCATATAGTAATTCTAGTACTGGTACTTCTTCGTCACGTATAAAACCAGCCATTGAGGCCCCTTCTGAAACCGCCTGATCTACAATTTCTCCAGAGACAGGAACCCTTTGATCCAAATCGGTTAAGTGTTGAATCACAACATAAGCCGACATAATTTTGGTCATTGAGGCAGGATAGACCTTTTTATCTGCTTTTTTGCTACCAACCACCACATCGGTATCCAAATTAATCAAAATTCCGTTTTTACTGTCAATATCAGGCAATGAACTTTCCTCTTTATCCCCGCGGGTCTTTTCTGCAAATACTAGACTCCATAGCTGGCGACCTTCATTGGCTAAATCTCCCGAGGACAATTCCTTATAAAATAATAAACTTGTTATTGTTGCGATTAAAGCCAAACAAGCAAAGATGCCTTTAATTGGTCGTTTCTTTTTTCGTCTCATCGTAAACTCTCCTCATTTCTTAAAATCAGAAGTTTTGACTTCCTTTGATAACTCTATTAAACCACCTTAGGAAACCTAGTTTATATAATCTAACTTAGCAAATTCTTAACTTTTTCTTAAAACAGCTTGAACCTCCCCACGACTTGCTTATCTGAGTCTAAGAGGCAGTTAAACAACCTCAGAAACTTAAAAGCAAGTACTGCTTGCTGCTTACTATCGAAAACATGCAAAAAAGTCATTTAACAGTCTGACCTGTCAAATGACTTTTAGTTATTTTTTTGCTAGTTCTTCTACAATTTTAGTAGCGGTATACGTCACGTTCTTCGGCAAGGTACCTAGATTAATTCGGATAAAGCCTTCATAGCCATCGCCAAACCACTCGCCGTAGTCAACTGCCACGCCACACTTAACTTGCATGAACTCAATCACTTCTTCAGCTCTTAAATAGGCACGTAAATCCACCCAAGCTAGATAAGTCCCTTCTTTTTCTGTCAGGATTATCTTAGGCGCCCTTTCAGCAAATATTTCTTTAAGGATATTAAAATTATGTTCAATGACACTATTTAGCCCTTCCAACCATTGCGCTCCCTGGCGGTAAGCAGCTTCAGTGGCGACAGTTCCAAATAAGCTCGTCACTGATTTAACCGTTGTATTAGCATAAGCATCATAACGCTCTCGTAAAGCTTTGTCAGCAATGATAATGTGAGAATGCAATAAGCTAGCCAGATTAAAGGTTTTTGAAGGCGCATTTAAGACGATTAAATGACTGTGATACTTCTCCTCTAAGGCTAAAGCAGCCACATGCGGGTGACTTTTGCGAGTTAAGTCCTGATGAATCTCATCTGACACGATAATTACATCATGTTTTAAACAAATATCAAATAAGCGAGCCTGTTCCTCAGCAGTCCAAACGCGACCGACCGGATTATGAGGAGAACAATGAATAAATAATTTCACTTTATTTTCCACAATTTTAGCTTCAAAATCAGCATAATCAATCGTAAATTGCCCATGCTCATTGACTAGACCGGAAGTGACTAAATGGCGATTTGTGTCATTAATAGAGTGGTAAAATGGATAATAGACCGGTGCTAAAACAATGACGCCCTCTTGCTCCTCTGTAAAAGCATTCACCATCCAAAAGAATGAGCTGACAACTCCAGGCGAAAAACGAATCCATTCTTTTTCCAAGTGAACTTGGTAACGCTCAGCTTGCCATTTAAAAAAAGCCTCATAATAAGAATCAGAAACGATGGAATACCCAAAGGCACCATGCTCAACTCGCTTCAGCATCGCCTCTTGAACCGCTTCTGGAACCTTAAACTCCATATCAGCCACCCACATTGGCAGTAACTCATTTGTGCCAAAATTCTCTGTCATATTATCCCACTTAACAGAATCCGTGTCTTTGCGTTCAACCCCATACTTTTCAACAAACTCATCTATTTTTATCATTTTTTTCCTCCTTATACTTAAGAGTTTAGTCTCCCTATTTCGATCTAAAGGCTACCTCTATACTATCATATAAGAGCTAACTTGGGACAAAAAAGGCCTTAATTCAAGTTGCCCAATGTATACTCATACAAATTGAAATCCGCTACAATGGGACCAGCCTCTAAATCTGGTATTTCTTTGACAAGCTGAAAACCACTTCTCAAATATAGCTGATTTAAAACAGGCTGACTTTTGATACAATCCAATCGAATGGCCTGCTTCCCTGCCGCTCGCAGCTCACCTTGTAATTGACGAAGGAGCTGCTCTGCAATCCCTTTTCCAGTGTAACTATCAGCCAAAGATAACCGATGTAAATAATAGACACCCCTTTGTTCAGCTTCTTGCCAAATACCATAATCCCAGTCATTTGGCGATTCATATAAGTAGAAAACAGCCGCAATGCTAATTTGCCCATCACGCTCCTCTTCATAAAAATAAGCTTCCCCTTGTTCTATACGAGCTGCCACTATGTCGCTCTCCTCACCATTAAGGATGTGGCCCCACTGACTTGACCCTGTTTCTTTAATGCGCGTAGCTGCCTCTATTAAGATAGCTTCAAATTGTTTTACCTCGTTACTTAGTCCTTTACGAATCTTCATTGCCATTCCCCTCTCACTAATTAAATGAGTATTTTTTAATCTTTCTCTTATTATAAAACAATTCTCACATAATTACTTGACATTTTCATGAAAATTACGGAGAATAGATATTGTTAGGTAGCTAACAATATTCCCTTCACCCTTAAAAATTCTGGTTATGGCTTTAACATTATCTCAGATCCAGTCATCCATTTTATAAGTAACTAAAAAGGACGTTTCATACCTTAACAATGAAAGGAGGACACACATGACTCAAATAAAAATTGGCAAGGCCATTAAAGCTTTGTCAAATGAAATTAATCGCTATGTCAGCTCCCATATCAATTCAGATAATACAGAGCAATACACGATGATTCAATTTTTATTCATGGACTATATCGGACGATTTTCAGCCACTACTTCAGTTTTCCAGCGGGATTTAGAAAGTGAGTTTAATATCAGACGCTCAACAGCCACTGGTATTCTACAAGTTTTAGAAAAAAATAAACTAATAGACCGTCAAACCAGTAAACAAGACGCCCGCTTAAAAGAAATCATCTTAACAACTGAAGGTCAGGCAGTCTTTAAAGACCGCCGTCGAGAACTTGATACCATTGATAAACACTTAATTGAAGGGGTCAGCCTACACGATTTAAAGACCTTTTATGCAGTTATGGACCAGATTTACCTTAATATCGGTTGTAGGGAAGAAAAAACAACTAAAGGAGTGATGAACAGTGATTAAAACCCTCGCTAAAAGTGTTGGAGAGTATAAAAAAGACGCCTTGCTGACGCCTTTTTTTGTGACTCTTGAAGTTATTTTGGATATTATTATTCCCGTTCTAATGGCAATGATTATTGACCGAGGAATTTCAGCAAAAAATCAAGGAACTATTATCACAATTGGTATAGCATTAATCGCTTGTGCCCTATTTGCCTTACTTTTCGGCATGTTGTCGGGTCGATACGGTGCCATTGCATCAGCCGGTTTTGCCAAAAACTTACGCCGAAAAATGTTTGGTAACATTCAAGAATTTTCATTTGCCAACATCGACCGCTTTTCAACTTCGAGTCTGGTGACTCGCTTGACAACCGATGTTAGTAACGTCCAAAATTCCTTTCAAATGATTATCCGAATTTTAGTAAGAAGTCCCTTGATGTTTATTTTTTCATTATTCATGGCCTTTCAAGTTAATCGCGAACTGGCAATGATTTTCCTTTATGCCATTCCTTTTCTTGGCATTGGATTAGCGTTGATTGTAAAATTTGCTCATCCAACTTTTGAAAAAGTCTTCAAGATTTATGATCGCTTAAATCAAGTGGTTCAAGAAAACCTGCAAGGTATTCGCGTTGTTAAATCTTATGTCCGTGAAGAGCATGAAGTAACAAAATTCAAAACTGTCTCACAGTTAATTTACAAAACATTTTCTAAAGCTGAACGAATTGTGGCCTTTAACGGTCCTTTGATGCAATTCACCATGTACACGTGCATGTTATTAATTTCTTGGATCGGGGCGCAGTTAATTGTTAGCAACTCCATGTCAACGGGTGAATTAATGAGTATGTTTATGTACGTCATGCAAATCTTAAATTCACTAAACATGATGTCTATGGTCTTCGTTATGCTGATCATTTCGCGCCCTTCTGCTGAGCGAATTGTGGCAGTTATTAACGAGGAGAGTGATTTAACAAATCCCAGCAAGCCTATTACAGAAATTCGTGATGGCTCTGTCGAATTCAAAGAAGTTGATTTTAGCTATTCTGATAATGAAGATAAATTAGTCTTGAGGAAAAGCAGCTTCCGCATTGAATCTGGCCAGACTGTTGGTGTTATTGGCGGAACAGGAAGTGGTAAAACAACTCTCGTACAATTGATTCCGCGGCTCTACGACGTGACTAAAGGCAGTGTCCAAGTTGGTGGTTTAGATGTCCGCAACTACGATATTGCTGCTTTGCGAGATGCTGTCGCTATGGTTTTGCAAAACAATGTGCTTTTCTCAGGAACCATTAAAGAAAACCTTCGATGGGGAAATCCTGATGCAACTGATCAAGAGCTTTATGAAGCCTGCCGTTTGGCCCAAGCAGATGAGTTTATTCATAAACTACCAAAAGGCTATGATACCTATATTGAACAAGGAGGAACAAACGTTTCTGGTGGCCAAAAACAGCGTTTGACGATTGCCAGAGCCTTACTGAAAAATCCCAAAATACTGATTTTAGATGATTCAACCAGTGCAGTTGACACAAAAACAGATGGGCTGATTCAACAAGCCTTCTTGGAGACTATTCCAAACACAACTAAATTCATTATCGCTCAGCGAGTCTCTTCTATCGAAAAGGCCGACCAAATTATCGTCATGGAAAATGGTGAAATTAACGGGATTGGCACTCATGAAGAATTGCTGGCCACTAACAAAATTTATCAAGAAGTCAATCAATCTCAAGTGAAAGGATTTGGTGAAGCCAATGAGTAAACTTCAAGTAAAAGGTACAGACCGTCAAGCTCGTCCCCTTAAAGCCTTAAAACGACTCCTGACCTATTTAGTCACAGGCTACCCTATCCAATTAGGGGTTGTTATCGTTTGTATTATTATCAGCGCCTTTGCTTCTGTTAAAGGCTCGCTCTTCTTGCAAGTCGTGATTGATGAACATGTCACCCCTATGCTAGCAAGTGGCAACAAAAATTTCTCCGGGTTACTAACCGCCGTGATTACTATGGCGATTATCTATGGCATCGGTGTTCTAGCAACTATCATCTTTAATCAGTTAATGGTCAACGTCTCTCAAGGTGTCCAAAAAACAATCAGAGATGACTTGTTTACTCACATGGAAACTTTGCCTATCGGTTATTTTGATACACATCCTCATGGAGACGTGATGAGTCATTATACTAATGACATCGACACCTTAAGACAGATGCTCTCCCAAAGTGCTCCCCAACTGCTACAAGCTGTGGTCACTTTTGTCAGTGTATTTGTGGCGATGTTCTCAGTCAGTGTTCCATTGACCCTCTTTGTTATTTTATCTGTCGGTATAATGGTCTTAACCATTCGAAAAATCAGTAGCTTAAGTGGAAAGTATTTTGGCCGTCAACAAAAATCGTTAGGTAAGCTAAATGGTTTTATTGAAGAGATGATGCACGGTCAAAAAGTCATTAAAATATTTAACCACGAAACAGAAACCATCCAACAGTTCGACCAACTAAATGAAGAACTAGCCGCTAGTGCAACTGAAGCTAATAAATACGCCAATATTTTAATGCCCGTTATGATGAACCTCTTAAACATCCAGTATGTTTTAATTGCGATTGTCGGTGGTTTACTTAGCATTAACGGTGTTGCCGTTCTAACAATTGGGGCCATTGCCTCTTTCTTACAGTTAAGTCGTTCTCTCAATATGCCCGTCAGTCAGATTTCCCAGCAAATTAACTTTGTTATTATGGCATTGGCAGGTGCTGAGCGAATCTTTATCTTAATGGATGAACAGCCTGAAGTTGACGATGGCTATGTCACTTTGGTAAATGTCAAATATGAAAATGGACAACCGATAGAATGTCCAGAGAAAACAGGCCAGTGGGCATGGAAACACCCCCACAAAGACGGAACCATTACCTACACCCCTTTAACAGGTGATGTTCGCTTTGAACACGTTGATTTTGGTTACAATTCAGAAAAAGTGGTGTTACATGATATCTCCCTGTTTGCCAAGCCAGGTGAAAAGCTTGCCTTCGTTGGCGCTACTGGCGCAGGTAAAACAACCATCACGAATTTAATCAATCGTTTTTACGATATTATCGATGGAAAAATTCGTTATGATGGCATTAACATTCAAAAAATAAAAAAAGAGTCCCTGAGACGCTCTCTAGGGATTGTCTTGCAAGATACCCATCTCTTTACCGGGACAATCAGTGATAACATTCGTTATGGACAATTAGATGCCAGTGAGGAGGATGTAAGAGTTGCTGCTAAGCTAGCAAATGCCGACTACTTTATTTCACGCCTGCCCAAAGGTTACGATACAGTCATTACCGGAGACGGCGAAGGTTTATCTCAAGGTCAACGGCAGTTGTTGGCGATTGCTAGAGCTGCCATTGCCAATCCACCTGTCATGATACTAGATGAAGCTACTTCAAGTATTGATACACGGACTGAACGTATCGTTCAAAACGGCATGGACGCATTAATGAAAGGTAGAACGGTTTTTGTCATTGCTCACAGACTATCAACCATTCAAAACTCCGATGCTATCATGGTATTGGACCAGGGCGAAATCATTGAACGTGGCGATCACGATGATTTACTTGCCAATAAAGGCGTTTATTATCAACTGGCTACCGGTGGTTTAGAACTAGAATAGGTCACATGCTTTAGCTACAGGGGCTCTTTGAGTATCCTGTGGCTTTTTAATAGTTGATTAACCAATTAGTCGTAGGTTTGATTATAGACGTGTTGATAGATTGTTTTTATTTTTTGGGCCAACATCAGCAAGACGTTTAAATGTAGCCATGTTATGCCACTCTTTACTGGTATTTGGTTATTGATCCTCGACAATTTTACGTATTTCTTCTTGAAATCATACATTACCTGTTGCCATATAACAACTCACACCTAATCCCAGCGTATAGACCAACATATACCACAGTAGTCATTTTTGTCAGCTAGAAAATGACTCTAAATTAACAATTCTCTTAAGATAATCAGGAAACAAAATAGTTGCAGGGGGATCCCCTCCCTTAACAACAGTTCTAATTGTTTTGGGAATGTTCAAGAGTATCCGCTAAAAAAAATTAAAGTGATTACTTATACCAAAAATAAGACCTAAAACAGATAATCAGCTGATTGTCTATTTTAGGTCAACAAAAACTTCTATTAGAATTGTTCGTTAAAAAAAGATTATAACGCTTTTTTATTAAAACGAAGGATTCCTAGTATCACCATAAGCACACTTAACACCAAGGTCACAGCGATAGCAGGATAAAAATCAACCACTTGTGTCATCCCTTCCAGAAGAGCCCCGTTATTTAAGGCCAAACTAATTGGATTATAAGCCTGAATATTAGGAAATACATTGGCAAGTAACATAAAACCAAAAACCATCACCGTAAACAGAAGCACGCCGTAATTTTGCCGGAAAAGAATACCTCCCAACAAACTAATGACCAAAAGGAACAAGCCAAAGAGCCATAACATTAGAACAGCAGCCCACATATTCAAGACTCCATGATCAAAATAAAACCAGCCGTAGAGATAAGTCACTACAACACTGAGCCAATACCCTAAGGTAAAAAACACACTGCTAGACACTAATTTTCCAATAATGACTTTCCAACGACTTAAACCTTTAGTTAATAAGATAGTTAGTGTTTCCTTTTGATACTCTTGAGTCAGTATCCCACTAAACATAATCACCACAACTACCAGCCCCATTTGGCTAGTATTCTTGAAAAACTGCAGCCAAACATCCATAATCGTTGGTTCTGGAAAGGTTTTGGCCAATTCTTCGGAGACTAAACGACTGATCAGTTGAGGGGTAAACTTAGCAGTAAAGACATTCATTAATCCCAAGACCGTAAATAAGGTCAAGACAATCAATAAGCGATAATGGGCAATCCCTTCTAGCCACTCCTTCTTAATAAATGCAACTAAAGCTCTCATTTAACCACCTCCGAAAAAATATCTTCCAAACTAGGTTGGTAAACCTCCATTTTTTTGGGGAAAAGGCCACGTTGAATAAATCGGGGGTAAAGTGTTTCTTGAAGTGAGGTTAGCTCTTGTCCTTGAATGAAATACACTCCTGATTCAACTTTAACAACCAGGTCCTTAAATAAATAAGTGACATCTTCCGGTAGAAGAGCCTCATTAAACTCTATCAGTAACTGGTTAAAAGAATAACGGTCTTGCATCTCAGCTAGCGTCGTAGACAACTTAATCTCACCTTCGTGTAACAGTATTATCTGATCACAAATCTTTTCCACATCTGACAATATATGGGTCGAAAAAATAACCGTAGTTTGAGCTTTCACTCGATGCAAAATATCCAGTATTTCTTTACGTCCTAATGGATCCAAAGCAGAGGTTGGCTCATCACAAATAAGTAGCTTTGGCTCATTTAACAAAGCCTGAGCGATTCCTAACCGCTGTTTCATCCCACGAGAAAAGCTTTGAATTTTTTTCTTGTTATTTTCCAAACCAACTAAGTTTAATAAATCAGTCGCTTTTAGTTTAATTTCTGGACCCGTCATCCCAGTTATTTCGCCACAAAGTGTCAAGTAACCAAGTGCTGTCATATAGCCGTAAAATTCAGGCACATCTGGTAAATAACCAATTAAACGATTTGTTTTAGTATTCCCATAGTAAACCACTTCATCACAAACTTTAATCGTTCCCTCATCACTGGACAGCAGCCCAACAATCATCTTCATCAGAGTGGTTTTACCAGCGCCATTTTGACCGATAAACCCAAGTACTGACTGCTCAGGCAAGCTAAAATCAAGGCCCTTTAAGACTTCTTGCGAGCCAAATTTCTTTTTAATTCCTGACACTTCCAAAACCATCATGACTCACTCCTCCCAAATACAAAATAACAAATCGGACCAATTAGTTGCAGCAACAAGACAATCAACAGCCAACTGACTTTATTAAAAAAACGAAATTCCTTTTGTTTCATGATTTTCACCACTGCGACAATTGCCAAGGCAAGTTGAATCACTAACAGTGGCACTATTATAGGTAGTAGCAGCTTTAATTCTTCTAAAGATACTGTATTAACCCCAACATGCATCTCTAACACCCTCTTCTTTTGTCTATTAACCTAAAACATTTTCTAATTTTCTTAATAACCCTTTAAATTCCTGATTAGCCCCATACTCTTCTTGTATCAAAGACGTTTCTGTAAAATAGGACAAGATGGACTTTTTTACCAGTTCTTCATTTCTTGGCATCGTGCTGCTTAACTCCAGCTGGTCATCAATCCAACTATCCAACGAGTCAAAATAAGCATCCCCGTGGAGCGTGGCCGGATAAGTAATCCCCTCAAGAACGATGATCAACTTAGACAAGCTTTCAAAAGCTAAAATCAGACGTTTTTGCTGGGTGTAGCCCATAAAACATTCCAAAAGAAAGGTCACATATAAAAAAGGATGCAACTTTGAGATAGCATATAAGTCAATCAGCCCCTGTGCTCTTGTCACCGTTTTGTCAAATTTCACCAAGTCCATTACTTGATAATGAAGGAGTTTACCGCTTGAGGAAATAAGACTCAACAGTTGTTGATAAATACTCACTTGAAGAATTTCGTGACTTTTAACAGCTTGCCCCAACATGTCGTACGCCCCCGCCATTAACTGTTCATTACCGAGATAAGGCTTGGCTTCTTCTCCTAATAACAGCAAAACTTCCTGTGGGTGTCCTAAAAACATTTGACAAGCTGCCTCAAAGGAATTCGCTTGGTGAATCATTGGCGAATCCGTTGCTTCTGACTTAATATGTCGGCACAATCCGATAGCCTCCTCAAGTATGGCCACTTGCTCCTCTTGATTTGCCAAATTAGTGTGGTTGACCATTAAAACACTCATTTGCAACAGAAAAGGCAGACACGCGTAATACTTTTTAATAAGACGGCGACACTCTGCCAAAACAACCGGAAATGGCTCCGTAACGAAGTCTTTTGCCAACTTTCTGTAGTGCTTTCGAATCTCCTCACGAGACAGCTGAGGCGCATAACCCAGCAGTTCATCGACCGTAATACTAAAATAAGTCGCCAACTCAGGTAATAAATATATATCTGGATAGGTTTGCCCCGTTTCCCATTTAGAAACAGAGGATTTTGATATTCCCATTTCATAAGCTAACTGACTTTGAGTGATTCCTCGGGATTTTCGTTTCTCCTGAATCACCTCACCAATTTTAAATGTTGTCATTTCATCACCTCTTCTTAATAATACTCCCCCTTGATAGTCAATACAATCGAATTGATACCAACAACAAGAGTCAAAGTTTCCTCACGCGATACTTATGTAAAAAGAACTATCCCATAATTAGTAAATCTAATTATGGGATAGTTCTCTCAGTTATTCTTCATTATTTTTCCAGTGAAATTTTCGTTTATGTAATCGTTCAATCAATTCCAAGGATTCTAAAAATGGTTGGCGTTCTTCATCTGACAAACGCTCATAATCTTTGGCTATTACATTTTCGTATTTGCGATAGAGCTCCGTAGCCCGTTTTTTTCCCGATTTTGTAAAAGAAACGTAATACAGGCGTTTATCTTCGCTGGATTGCTGGCGTTCAATCAAGTCCTCATCTAGGAGGCGTTTTAAGATACGGCTTGTATAGCCTTTATCAAGGTCTAATTCGTTCTCAATATCTTTGGCATACATTTGACCATTTTCCAACAATTCAAAAATAACTCGAATTTCATTAAAATTATAAGAATCGTCCGCCATTTCTTTTTCTAAATAGTTAATGTAATTCAAAAAATATTTAATAAACGAATTCATTCTTTGAATATCTTCTGGCATCATGAGTATCGTACCTCCTAAAAATTAACTTATATACCTATCATACGTGTAATGGTTGACAATCACAACTGATAAGCGCTTTTTTATTAAAAATGTACGAAAATGATAGAAAAAAATAATATATTTGTAATCAGTTTGACATAAAGATACTTCTCAAGACCCATGAAAAAGGGCCTTTTATCTGCTAAACTGAGAATAAGAAAGAAAAAGGTGATGACAATGAACTTTTTAGGAAATATAATCTGGTTTCTTCTAGGCGGACTAGTACAAGGAATTGGTTGGTTTCTCGCTGGTGTTCTCTGGTGTATCACCATTATAGGCATTCCAATTGGTCTGCAATACTTTAAGTTCGCCTCTATTTCCTTCACGCCTTTTGGCAAGGAAGTCCGTTATGGCGGTGGAGCCGGTTCGCTTTTACTTAATATTATTTGGTTGATTGTAACTGGGGTCCCAATGGCCCTTGTATCCCTCGCTTCGGGTATTCTAATGTGTATCACCATCATTGGAATTCCTTTTGGCTTACAATCATTTAAAATGGCAAAATTAGCCTTAATGCCTTTCGGTGCCGAAGTGGTCCGAGTATACTAACAGAAACAGCCGTCCCTTGGGGCGGCTGTTTTAAATTACGGTTTTGTTTGACCTAGTGAGCTCAAGTTAGCTAGCTCTACCACTTCTGCTTTCATCTTCTTCAATAAATCAACTGACAACTCATCTAATAATCTATCTAAATCATCTAAAAATTCTGTATAACCTTCGACTTTATTATTAAAAAAATGGGTTTCGCCTGCTGTTAAATTGACTTCTAGCAAGCTTAAATGATCACGACTATGTTCGAATAAAGAGACAATTCGCTCAATATTGGGCTGATAATTATGAAAATAGATGCTAAGTAGCTCAATATCATGAATCAGTTTCTCACTTTGATTTTGGTTTTCCAGTAACTTATTCATCATCTGACGTTCATCCACCGTTTCTCGGTTATACTTAATCAATCGAATTGATTCTTCATTTTGATAGATACACGTATTTAATTTAGCGTATAAATTTTCAATTTTTTGAAACAACATTTCCCGATAAAGGAACTCTGCTTGAATCGTGCGCTCTTTGCGAGCATTTAATTCAATCTCTTCACGAATCGCCTGATTTTGAGCTTTATTCTCACTGAAGGCCAGCATGACAGCTGCTAAAACCCCAAAAAAAGATCCCACAAAGTTGTACATGCCATCAATGGTCAAATTTGGCTCTATTATCCCTCGAACCATCGGGATAACAACGAGCAATCCCCCTACTACAACCGTTAACACCAAGATTGAATGATTTTTGATAAATTTAAACATCCCATCAGCCCTCCAGATTAAGTCTTCCCTTTATTTTACCTTAGCTTTTATATTTACGCTATTTTGACCACACGCTTAGTTAGGAAAAGCTCTTGGAAGCAGTCAATGACTAGTTCCAAGAGCTTTATTTTTGATGATTCACATCTACATTTTAAGATAAATTACCTTCACGGCGTCGTTTTTCTTTGTACAAGTACCCTACACCAAGAATAATTATTATTCCTTGTAAAGCACCGCTAACCGCAGCTTCTCCTGCTTGAGGCAGGTACTTCTTCTTGGCTGTGCTACTACCTGAGCCAATTGTACCAGAAGCATTACCTGAGCTAGTCCCAGTATTATTACCTGTTCCAGCATCTGTAAGAAGTTTTAAACGATTTGTGGCTGTTTTTAGGTCAGCAAGAGCCAAATCAACGTCCTCTTGATCTAGTTCAGTAGCCACTCGAGTTGTTGGGAAATTTTGACTATTGGCTTGAGCTAAGATACTCTGAGCCTTTTCCAAAGCTGTCAAGAAAGGGTTCCAAGTAGCTGGTGTATAATTAGCTTCTTTAAGTCCCATGGCTTTTTCTATTGCTAAGGCCAACGCCTTCACTTCTAAAAGCTTGCCCTTTGGATCCAGCTTTCCTATTGCGATTTGTAACTCCCAAGTAGCACTATTAACTTCTGTTTGTGTTACTTGAGGCTCACTCTTTTGGGCCTCTGCTAGGACTTTTTTAGCCGTTTTTAACGCCATCATCAGATTTTTCCATGACTTGGCAGTAAAATCTGCCTCTTTTGGTACACTTGCCGTTTTAATTACGGCTTCAAGCCCCAACAAATCAAGTGATTTGACGGGTTCCTTTACTTTTAACGCTTCGCGAGTGCTAGTTAAGGCCTCTGTCGCCTGATTTACTTTTTCTTGAGTAGTCGTTGGCGGCACTTGTTGGCCAGCTTTCAGGACGCTTTTCGCTTCTTCTAATGCTTTGGCGAAATTCTCCCACGTTTCTTTGGTATAATCCGTTCCCTTCAGTGTCTCCCCCGCTATGATTGCGGCTTCCAATAAGGCTAAATCTAATTCTGGTTCTGGTTTTTGCGCTTCAAAATCAGCTTGAGTCATCGGGATAATCCGACTGTAAGGGAATGGCTCTGTATAATCCGTTAGCTGATACTTACTAGCAACCAGTGGAACAACCTTCTCTTGCTTACTACGGGTAATCTCTTGCAAGAACTCTGTAAAAATGAGGTCCATTGACTTGCCTTCTTCTCGTTTCCCGCCTAACATGGTATAACCATCTCCACCAGCTGCTAAGAAATCATTAGTCGCTACTTTATAAGTCTTCTCTCGCATAACAGATTCAAACTTCTTCGATGTCCGATTAAGAATCTGAACATCAAGAACACGCCTACCTGCGACATTATTTTCCGGCACTGCTCCTTGTAAATTGGAATCATAAATAATTTTCACAGAATTTGAAACTTGTAAATAACCACCATTTCGACCTAACATCGGCAAGCCTTTGTCGTCCAAAATAACTTTACCGTCTTTGTCTTTTTGCGCTTCCGAACGTAATGAATGTTCAAACATTTCATAGATTTGCTGACCCGTTACATCGATTTGGGCGATTGTATTTCCAAAAGGCAATACTGCCAGAATATCTCCTTTAGTCACTTTGCCTTTCTCAACAGGTACACGAATGCCACCACCATTAATAACGGCGAAATCAGCTGGCGTACTAAAGGCATTTTGCCCATAATTCTCTAATGCATCTCCAATCACATTGCCTAAGTTTGTTTCACGAGTTCGACCATAAGCCCCATCACCCTCAAAATAAACAGGGTTATCTTCCAGAACGATCTCGTTCATTTCTTTTTCAAACTTAGCTTTCGTCGCGTCGACAATCTCCTTAACCGCTGGATCATCTACCACGTCATTCAGTTCTTTTGTTGGCACAAGGCGCGCATTAAAGCTGACTTTACCACTTTTAACGGTAACCTCAATATTTCCAACATTGTTCAAATAATTACCTGTTTGTGCCAGTAATGTATTGCCATAAACTTGCCCTTCACGTAACTCACTGTGAGAGTGTCCGTCAATAATTACAATCGCCTCATCAGGATAAGCTTTTGACAATTCCGCTGCTAAAGTATCCCCACGCCACGCTTCTGGTGTGGTTTTATCAATACCTAAGTGGGTCACAAAGATAAAGGCATCGGCTTTTCCTTTTAATGAATCTAATTGTTCTTTGGCGACTTTTATCGGCTCTTGGAATGTCACCCCCTCTACATTTTTAGGATGTGTCTTAAAGGCCGTTTCTGGTGTTGATAATCCGATAATGGCAAATTTCTTACCATCCTTCTCTACGATTTTTTTCGCATCAAAAGAGGTTTTACCATCTTTAATAGCATTAGCAGAAACCATTGGCAATAATTGCTTAAATGCCATGGCACGCTCATAACCAAAATCAAACTCATGATTTCCAGCTGCTACGCCATCATAAGGCAACAAACTCATGGCTTTAGCCATATCCATCCCTTCGCTAAAGTTAGAAATAGCTAATCCCTGAACAGAATCGCCACCATCTAACATCAATGTCGGCTTAATCGTATCCTTATAGGTTTTTAATTTAGCCATTCCCAGTGATTTATCTTTTTCAAAATCTAAGCGACCGTGCATATCATTTGTGTGCATAATCGAAAAGCTAAAATCTTTTGACACATTTTCTGATTTTTTAGGAATAATCCGATCAAACGTTAATTCTTTGGCATATTTTGCCAATCCATTTTCATCGAGATTACGTAAGTAAGGCAAGAAGGCTTCATCAAGAGAATCTCCTTCTTCAACTGGTTTGCCAACTAACATTCCATAAC
Organism: uncultured Vagococcus sp.; assembly: GCF_963518325.1. Classification (NCBI taxonomy): domain Bacteria; kingdom Bacillati; phylum Bacillota; class Bacilli; order Lactobacillales; family Enterococcaceae; genus Vagococcus; species uncultured Vagococcus sp. Next base: position 153,949 of record NZ_CAUQJB010000006.1, read on the forward strand.
CATCACCACCAGCTACCAGAAAATCATTTGTAGCTAAGTAATAATCTTTTTTGGCCTTATCAACGTCAACAAACTTCCCAGTCTTTTGATTCCTAAGCTGGATGGCTGTCACCCGTTCTCCCGGCACATTTTTTTCTGGATCAGCACCTATTTTGTTTGAATCATATGTGATTTTAATAGAATCTGAGACTTGTAAGAACCCACCATTTTGACCTAACATTGGCAAGCCATTATCGTCTAAAATCACATTCCCTTCAGCATCTTTTGCTGTTGAACGCACTGAATGTTCAAACATATCATAGATTTCTTGACCGGAGACCTGTACCTGACTAATCGTATTGCCAAAAGGCATAACACCAACAATATCACCCTTTGTCACAATACCAGTTCCGATATCCTGACGAATACCACCACCATTAACAACGGCAAAATCAGACTTTTGTTTAAAGCCGGTTTGACCATATTCGAAAAGCGCATCGCCGATTAGATTTCCTAGGTTAGTCTCTATTGAGCGAACAATTTCTCGTGTCCCATTAAATCGAATGGTATTGTTCTCTATCACAACTTCTTTCATCACTTCATCAAAGTTTGCTCGCGCTTGGTCCACAATAGCTTGAACCGCTGTATCGGGAGTTAAAGACTTCAATTGCGCAAAGGGCACTAATTTGGCAGAAGTTGTTGCCACGTCTTTACTGTAGTTAGCAGACATTACCCCAACGTTGTTTAAATAATTACCTGTTTGCCCAATTAGCACGTTGCCCTCTTTATGCCCCTCTGGTAACTGGGAATGAGAATGACCATCTGCAATAAAGATTTTTTCATTCGGATATGCTTTAGCTAATTCCTTTGCTAAATAAGTACTAGTCTCATCCTCTAAGGTAGTTTCATCAAAGCCCAAGTGAGTCATAAAGACATAAGCATCGGCCTGATCGCCAATTTCCTCAATCGTCTTAATGGCTATTGGTGCTGGCTTTTTAAAGGAAATACCTTTGATGTTATTTGGATGGGTTTTTACACTAGTTTCCGGAGTGGTCAAACCAATCAGAGCAAATTTCATCTGTTTGTCTCCCACTGTTTTTTCAACAATCGTATAGGGCTTAAATACTAATTTATCCCCTTTGTAAACATTCGCTGAGACAATTGGGAATGTCAGATCTTTCTGATACTGTAAGGCTGTCTCAATGCCAAAATCAAACTCGTGATTGCCCAAAGTCATGGCGTCATAGCCAACTGCGTTCATGGCTTTCACCATATCAGCACCCTTGGTTAAATTAGAAATAGGCAAACCTTGCATAGCGTCACCAGCATCAACTAACAATGTTGGTTTTTCGGTTTCTTTAAAGGTTTTTACACGCGCCATCCCAATTGATGGACTGTACTTATCTTCTAAGTATTCCAAACGACCATGAATGTCATTTGTATGCATGATATTAAATCCTTCACCTAAGTACTCTGAAGGAATTAATCCCTTATCTATCAAATTATTGATATTAATTTTTTCAACGTTTGGTGTTCGACCATCTGCCGATGCTTTAACTAAATCAGTAAAACCCGCCGCACCAGCTTTTATTTGTTCAATCACATAATCCCGTGCAGGATGACGCAAATCAGCCCCAATGATTTCGAAACTTTCTTTAAGCTCATCTTTCGGGTCTATCGTCCCCTCACGGAAGTCTCTGATATACTTAACGATTTCACCACGCAACGTATCTGGATCTGATTCATAATAAGGTTCTGGATCCACGAATTTATCTTTGACCATCCCTTCAAAACGATAGTTGTTAATCGATATCTTCAATTCCAACTCATCTGTCACAGGTTTGTCATTAAAGGTTAAATCGACAATTCGTTGGCCTTCTGGCTTAGAAATGTCAATTTTATACTTAACCCCTGTTACCATATCGTAGTTATACACTCTGATATTAGGGTTAAAAGCTATTGATAAATCGCCTTTCTCATACTGTTGATAATAACCGGCTTGACGTTCCATATAAGCCTTAAGCTGCTTACCATTCATCTTCGCTCCAATTAAAGTGTTTGGATATTTGTAAATATTAAAGATGTTGGCAAAAGTTACTGGGCCTGCTTTTAGATCGCTATCAGCTCTAAATAATGCGCCTGCTGCAATATCCGATCCTGTGACTTTCATTTGAACATTATTAATCAATGAAATCATCGCTGTCGGCCGTAGTTGGGCTTCTGGAATACCTGGAATCTCATTTTCAGGTAAAAAATCGGCCGTTGCATTGCCAATGACATCTTTGACATACTCTTGAGTCGCTTTGTGAGCTTCTGTTGTTGCTTGTCTGACACTTTCATCAGTAGCAACATCTTTTGAAGAAATAATACTTGGAGTGCTCTTAGCAACTGACCATTTTCCATCTTTGTCATCAGGATTTTTTTCAAGTTGCAAATCTATCTTAACCACACCGGCGCCTGTATCTTTCACGGCAGCTGCTGGTTTTAAAGTTCCCCTATTATCAGCAATCATTTCCGCATATTCACGGTGATCATGACCTAAAACAAATGCATCAATTTCTGGAACTTCTAAAATAACATTCCTAGCCGCAGCTCCTGGATCGCTATTATCAAGTCCAGCATGAATGGCTGCAACAATAATATCCGGATTTTCCTTTTCCTTCATCGCTTTAACCTGTTTGGCCGCTTCAACGTTTAAATCAGTAAAATATAGGCTGTTAACCTTTTCTCCATCCCACATGGCTACATGGGGAATTGTTAAGCCTAATATGCCAACTGTTACGCCATCAACCTCTTGAACTTTATAGGCTTGAACAAAATGTTTATCTGTCTCTTTCACATATGTGTTAGCCGACAACAGCGGAAAGACTGGCGCGGCTTCTTTTTCAACCTTCTTAATTAGCTCCAAGCCAAAGTTAAACTCATGATTGCCCAAAGACATGGAATCATAGCCGATGGTCTTCATGGCTGTAATCACAGGGTGCTCCTTAGTTAGATAATCTGGATTGGAACTATACAAATCGTCTGTCAAAAGAGTTCCTTGGAGATTATCACCTGCATCCACTAAAATTGAATGTGGGTTTTTGGCACGCTCCGCTTTAACAATCGTGCCAATTTTAGCGAAACCTAAATCAGCTGCCGCATCGTCTTCATACGACCAATCCCAAACATTCCCATGGACATCCGAAGTGCCTAAAATAGTTAAGGTTTTTGTCTCTTTTCCCACTGCCTTCGGTGCCACTGAATCGGCTTCTTGATTAGCCTCTTTTTCCACTGAAGTAGTATCAATAGTTGGTTTATCTGTAGACTCTAAACGGGTGGATGCTTCCGCTGAGTCAGTAAGCGGTTCCAAATCTTTTTGACTCGTAACCTGAGTGCTGCTATTGGCTGTACTACTTTCTATCGTTTCCGCCAAAGCCGAAACAGATGGCACAACCGTTCCCAAAAGCAATAAACCTAACATCATAACATTTGCTAAACGAAATCTGTTCTTTTTCAATCTTTCCCCTCCTATTTACTAATGACAAAACAAATGTACAAAAATAACATGTAAACCGTTTTACTAGAATTAAATATAACCCCCCGATTATTTTTTTAGCTACAGTCTATTGTTCGTACAATACAATTCTACCAAAACCAAATAAAATGTCCACCCTTTCGTAAAAATTTTGCACAAAAAAAACAAACTTTTTACAGTTTGCTTCATTAATACTACTTAATAAGCAGCTCCATTTGAATTTGTCTAAGTTCCTCATTAAGACCTAAGCGCTTCAACTCCCTTGTCACAGGCCAGTTAAGATCAAAATTACTAGCACTAACTGATATTTCTCCATACTTAGAAAAGAGTGAACTCAAAACGGCTTCAACCAAATTCTCATGGCCAGGATACAACACTAATTGTTTGATAACCAAACCAATTAATTTATCATTTAACTTTAATTCCGAACAATACAAGTAGCCAACTTCCTCTTGTTCAACAATTAATTTCCATAAGTCCCCATTACTAATAAACATATTTTGCCACGTTGTGCCAGACAATTGCTTGGACCAGCGTTCGTTAGTGACACTTTCTTCTTCAAGTTGAAGCGCAACTTTATTTTGCCGATCTTTGTTTAACATTCCCTTATTATAGGAAACCTGATTGACTTCCTGAAACCCCAATTGACGATAAAGGGCTTCTGCTCGATCATTCCCTTTAATGACCTCTAATAATAAACGACTTACGCCTAAGTCTTTTGAGGTCCTAATAGCTTCTTGGATTAATCTTTTAGCGACACCATTTCGTCGATAATCAGGATGAACGCCCATGCCGCCAATCCACGCCGTCTCCTCGCCATTTATAAGATGATGACCATAAAGCATGATTCCAGCTTGCTGCCCCTCTAATTTAGCAATTAATGAGTGAACAGGTGATAATTGTAGCTCACTTAACCGATTAACCAGAGCTTCTTCTGACAGGTCAATCGGAATTAAATAATCTGAAAAAGACTGATTCCATAGAGCCACTGCTTCCTTTATTGGCACTTGATTAAATGATACATATTCCATTATTTATAACCCCCACCTTTAGTTTCTATTTCATTCGTAAATTTTATTATACTGTCAAATGATTATCTATTCAATTATTTCAGATGGCCACACGCAAACAGATGCTGACTATTTTAGCTCAGCACCTGTATTACCTCTCACAAATAAGTTTATTTTTGTAAGTATTCTTGACCTGGCAACCTTAAAGAAACCGCTCCTGATGTAAACAGTTCAACTAAATCATGAGGTAAAGCCAAATTTGGCGCACTCTCGGCCGTAATTTCAGTCCAAATAGATTCAGACTGGCCTTTCTCAATCTTAGCAGCAAAAGCTGGCTCAATCATTGAACTGCGACCTAAAGCCACAATATCGCCAAATTTTAAACCGTCCAAGGCCTCTTCCGCTGTCGTAACTTGAGAAACAATCATGACTGCCGCCCGTTCTCCTACAAGCGCCTTGACTGCCTGACCATAAGGAACGGGTGAATTAGCAGCATGACTCTTATAACCTGAAAAAATAGATAGGTGAATATAATCCAACTGTTGATTCGCAAGCACATCGATTAAAGCTAACGACTCCTCAAAACTATACCCAGTACCATCAACGATTATTTCTTCTGGAACCAATCGATAGCCAACAATAAAATCCGACTTTTCCTTAACTGCAACTTTTTTAACTTCTTTAACAACGGCTAATGGAAAGGCCATCCGTTTCTCTAAGGAACCACCCCATTTATCTTCACGTAAATTGGAGTACGCAGAAAAGAACTGGTGAATCAAAAAATTATTTGCTCCATGAATCTCAACTCCATCGAATCCAGCTTCAATTGCCCGTTCAGTTGCCTCACCAAATTGTCTAATAATCGTCAAAATTTCTTCATCCGATAACTCTCTAGGTTCATACCTTAGCCCCTGAAAAGATCGCTGACTCGGTGCAACCACTTCACCATAAATAGCGTGTGATGCCGCAGCTTGACACCCAGCATGATAAATTTGTAAAACGGCTTTACTGCCATCTTGCTTCATCGTTTCAGCCAGCTGCCTTAGCCCCACGATGTGTTGATCCTGTGCCACACTCATTTGACTCTCAAAAGCCTTACCCCGTTCAGTCACCGTCGCCGCTCCAGCAATAAGCAAACCGGCCACTTGAGAGCGGGCCTCAAAAAAAAGTAAATTAGCAGATGTAATACTGCCATCTGGAGCCGCATCGGTGACTGATGTTGGCGCCATTGCTAGTCTATTGGGGATAACCGCCCCGTTCGTCAAAGTTAATGGGGTTAGTAAAGGTTGATAATTTATCATGAAAATCCTCCTAAATATTTTGTGAAACCCTACACTAGCTTATTATATACCATTCCAACTAAAAGCTTAAGCCCCTTATTTATTTGATAACTAATTTCGATCAGAGGATTTACCATAAACATAATTGACGAACTCGATGTATCCGCTTTCTCTAGTTTGATAATTGTCTTTCTGATCCGTTAGTTTGTATCCCCCTCCTTCTCATTCGACCGCCTAACCAATCCGAGAAATATTGTTGGGTATTCCTCCATTAACTCACATAGTAATTGCCGAAGTTTTTCCTTACTTAATCCATTAATGTAACCACCGACTTCTTCCATCCGTTCACTCATTTTTTTCCTCCTTTACCTGGTGTGTCCGGTAAGGACACTTATCATTCAGCAAGTAATAGCTATGTGTATCGACACAAAACCATGGTTTTCTTCCTACCGGACGTTGACATAATTAATTCTTCAATTGATCCCCTGATTTACTATTTTGTGTGCTTGCCATCTAAAACGAAGACAAACCAAAACAGAAGACAATGTGAGATCAGTCTTCTTAGCCTTGGTTTAATTTGGAAGGTCATCATTTTTCTCATCTAGCTCCACTCCTTAGCCAACAGGGGATACAAGCAACGGGACATTTGACTTTATTCAGCGACGTTCAATAATTATAAGTTAATTATATCAGATGTCCGGCTAAACTTAAATAACTATCGTGCTTTTTTTTAATCATTTATACTATTTTTGCGAAATGAATTGATTATTGATGTTTTGATTAGAAAAACGCCCCTCCACATATTAGTTACCCAAAAGTAACTAAGCCACTCAAGAGTGCTTACTTTACATAAGAAACTAACAGGTTTATGATAGTAATAGATAAAGTAATGATACTAACACAAGAAAGGTTGACAGATGATGAACTATTTAATTACAGGTGCAACAGGCGAATTAGGAGGCTACGCTTTAAACTATTTGAAAGAACACGCCTCTTTGAACAATATCGTGGCGCTAGCACGAACCGAGGAAAAAGCAATTCCACTACGAGAACAAGGCTTCGATGTAAGGATTGGGGACTTTGATGATTATTCAAGTTTAGTTAAAGCATTTACAGGAATTGACCGTTTATTATTTATATCGTCTCAACCAGGGGGCCCCGTTACCCGTGAAGAACAGCATCAACATGTGGTAAAGGCTGCCAAGGAAACCGGCATTTCCTTTATCGCTTACACAAGCTTTCCAAAAGGAGCCCAATCTAAAAGTCCTTTAGCACAAGATCATATTTCAACAGAAAAATTAATTGTTGAGTCAGGAATTCCACATAGTTTTTTACGAAATAACTGGTACTTAGAAAATGAATCAGATACCTTGAAGGCAGCGTTATCAGGTCTCCCTTTTACTTATTCGGCTGAAGAAGGAAAAGTTGGTTGGGCTTTAAAGAGAGAATTTGCCGAAGCGGCAGTCAATGTTTTAACAGGTAAAAGTGAATCGAAAGACATTTTTGAACTATCTGGATCGCCTACCACTTATGGAGAATTAGCCAATGTACTTAAAATCGCTAGTCAGAAAGATTTTGACATAGTATCAATGAATGATGATCAATATAAAGACGTATTGGTGACTAGTAATGTACCTGAAGCGGCAATTGGTTTTATCTTAATGATTCAAAATGATATTCGTACTGGTCAACTGGATATCTCCTCGACTGACTTTGAACTGGCTTTAGGAAAGCCTTTGACACCACTAGTTGATGCGCTAAAAGAATTTTTAACAAAATAAGATAAGTGACACGCCACTAAAGCTGGTTAATTGATCAGCTTTAATGGTTTTTTTGTTCCCCACAAAATAATAACTTTGTTTTGGCGAAATAATTATCAAACGCCCTTGCAAGAGGACATAAGTTTGTAATACTGCCTGAAACAAAACTACATTTGATGCCTTTACTTCATATAGGGACTTTGCTAAACTAGCAAGAGAGATAGTGATTTTATTGACCCTCTAATCTCAAGAAGTTTTACCAATCGAATGGAGCATGCCCTTACAATGAAAAAAGAAGAGTTAATTATTAAAATACCTCCTGAAATTTATCAAGACCTTACTTTTACTGAGAGTGATGAGCTTGTTATGGCCATCAAAAATCAGGGAATTAGCATTACAAAGAAAAATCAAGCAGAGAACCAGGTTATCACTCTCAGGTGGTTCTTACTTCCCTCTTTACTGATAAGTTTTGTTTTTTACCTACTAACACTTTATGAAAGAACCAGTCAAGTACCACTAACTGGCAAATTCTCAATCGCCAGCATGGTTATTACGTTAGGATTGTTTAGTGGAATTTGCGTCTTTAGTTTCTTTTTTGTAAAAGGGAAACGACAAAAAAAGAATAATCCGACAAAAAATATTTATTGGCGAAATTTTCCAACCATTCTCGTAGCTTTTGCGATTATCTTAGCCTTCGTGCTTTCTGGCTTTTTTTGGTTGGTCGGTATATTATTTAAAGACGCAAGCTTTGATGTCTTAACAGCCACCTTTATTTTCTTTCTGTTTACGTCAGTGATAAATTATTTTATGATTTACTTCGCTGCCTCAATTTCGTCAACGATGATCATTACCTTATTAATTTCAGTCATACTAGGGGGACTTCTATTTTCGATGCTAACCAATGCTGATTATCTGTGGTGGCAACATAATTTCAGTTTTCTTGGTACTCAAAATGCCGTTAACAGCTGGCAATTCAATATTACATTGATGATTTCAGCGCTCTTAATGATTGCATTGATTGATTACTTGTTTGTTTCACTGCGGAAATCATTCCCTAAAAGCAAGCAGCTTATGATATTAAGAGGCCTATTAACAGTGACCGCTATTACTTTAGGTGCCGTTGGTTTCTTCCCAAACGATGGTGGTGAGCTTCATATTATTCATACGGAGGCAGCCTCATGGCTAGTCTATTTAGTGATTATTTTGATTTTCAGTATCCGTTGGTTATTACCACAAGTCACTAGAGAATTTTTGTTTATTTCTTATGGAATAGGCGGGGTATTATTTATTTGTAACATTCTTTTCTCTAATATTCACTATCTTTCTCTTACCGCCTTCGAATTAATTGCATTTATCATGGCATTTAGCTGGATTTTATTGTTGTTGCAAAACTTACAAAAACTATCAACTCAGCATGAACTAAGCTTTGATATTGCCATAAAATGCGATCTACCAAGGGATTAAATAATTGACTAAAGCCACTGAGAACTTCAGACCTCAGTGGCTTTAATTAATTACTTCCCATGTCAGTTGTTTTATAGGGGTGTCCTTCTTTATCGTAGGTTGTCCATAAACCAACTTGCTCTCCACCCTTGAAATAACCTGATCGTTTGAGAGTTCCTTCAACACGGTACCACTCCCAATACCCAGTCGGGATACCCTTATCCAATTTTCCTTTGGACCAAATCGTTTGACCATTTGCATGGTATTTAATTGTCAGTCCATCTATTATTTCCATTTTTTTCTTTTCAACCATTTTCACGCCTCCTTTCTCAAGTAATTAGCATAAAAAAAGTATAACACTATCTTGCAATGGGTCAAAAATAAATGATTCAGCCACTACTCCATATCTGCATGCCGTCGAAACATCTTATGACTGGTTTCACCTCAAAAATTAACTTTCCACATACTAAGGACTAATAATATGTTCAGATAGCTGCTGGAATTTCTCCTTAAATCGTGATAAAATTAATTTAAGGAGGGTTAAAATATGGTTAAGCAAAAAAAATGGTATCTTATTGGCGTTGCTCTTGTCTTCACATTCGTTCTTTTGATCAGGCTACCTTTTAGAGATGTCGTTGCTGATAAAGCAATCTCCCGAATACCAAAAACTGAAGAAAACTCAAAAAAATTTGAAGAGCCTTTTTCCAAAAAAGGGGAATTTGACAGAGACAACGCTTTTTCAAGAGAAGATAATTATACTGCTGATTCAGGAATTCTATTAGATAAAGAACCTAAAGGAACTTATCCCTTACCTTAAATGTACTTATCAGAGATAGATTAGTGCTAAACGCTCAAAAAGGCCCTTATCCAATTGTAAGGGCTTTTTTATCAACTTCATCAAAACTTCTACGACCTATTACAACCAGGGATTAACGATATACTTGCCTTTGCTTCTAAGTTTCTGATTACCTAAAATTTCTGGAAGGTTTTCTAAAGGCACAACTTCTTCAATCATGGACGCAACATCTACTCGCCCTTGATTAATCAGATCAATTGCCCTCCCCATAGTATAGGGGTTAATAAAAGAAGATTTTAAGGTAATTTCTTTTTGGAAAAATTCAAAGGGTTTTATAGTGATTTCTTCATCGGGTTTGGTCAAGCCAAACATCATAACCATTCCCTGTTTACCGGCTAATTCAATACTTTGCTTGATGGTTTCAGGACGACCAACACATTCAATAACAACCTGAACATTTTTAATCTGACGGCTACTTAAAACGTCTTTCGGATTTTCAGAAAAAGGATCAATCGTTAAAGTAGCACCTAAAGATAGACCTTGTTGACGCTTTTCTTCAATTGGTTCAATTAAAATAATAGTAGACGCCCCACTTAATTTAGCTAATTGGAGGTTTAATAACCCAATCATACCACCACCAACCACTACGACAGTGTCCCCTGTTTTAATTTGACATAAATCGACACCATGGATACAACAAGATAAGGGTTCAGCCATTGCACCTTGACTAAAACTAGTTGTTTCTGCTAATAGGTATAGTTGTTTAGGTGTAACTAAGCAAAACTGTGAGAAACCACCATCAACTGTAGTTCCAGTGCCGACCATATGCTCACAGTAGTGCCCTTCGCCACGTTGACAAAAATAACAGCTGCCACATAAAGCATTTGGATCGACAGCCACACGATCCCCCACCCGCAATTCCTTTACTCCTTCACCAATTTCCGTCACAATACCGGCAAATTCATGGCCTAAAACTGTGTTTTCAGGGGTCGGAGCCGCCCCCTCATCCCCTTCAAAAATATGAACATCAGTGCCACAAATACCACATGCTTTGACTTCAATTAAGACCTCCCCCATGCTTACAACAGGTCTCTTACGCTCCTCAACACTTAACTTTTTTTCTCCATAAAATACTGCACTTTTCATATTGGTATCTCCTCGTATAATATTTTAACAACTTCTTTAAAAGGACTTTAAAGAAGTTTGATTTGAGCTTACAACTTAAAAGATCACCTGTCAACCAAAAAAAACCACTTAAAGACATCCCTTAAATGGTTTCAAGATAATCATTAACATAGTATAAGGCTGCGCCAGCTGCTATTGGTTCGTGCTGATAATAGGCTAACTGAATATAATCCCAAGTTTCGGGTAAAGAACTGCGTTCATAAGACTTTTCTTTTAGGCAATCTAAATATGGTGCTAAAAAAGAAGCCATATATCCACCTAATATAATCTCAGAATCTGTTAGCATAAATAAATTATTTAATAAAATGCTTAAATAGCTCAAATAACTTTCCAAAGTCTGTAAAGCCAGCTGATCTTGCTCTTCAACTAGTTCGAAAAAGCTGGCTAAATCATTGGCAGTGGTCTTACCTATTAAAGCCTGAACACTGCAGTATACTTCAGCACAGCCCCTTTGACCGCAATAACATGGTAAACCATTGGGAATCAAGGTCATATGCTCTACTTTCCCAGCCATAAAATGATTTCCGGCGACAATCTCCTGATTGATAATTAAAGCCCCACCTAAATTTGTACTCAGAGATAGGTAGAGGGCATTGATAAGTTCTGGTCGCAACCATTTTTCAGCAAATGCTGCCGAATCAGCATCGTGAAAAAAAGCTGAAGCGTCAGGCAAGTAGTCTTTGGCAAGTGACAGTTTCTGATTGTGTAAATTCATCAAAGGCCCATATACAACTCTTTGCTGGTCTTCAGAGACCATCCCTTGAAGACTTACCCCAATTCCGAGCAATTCATTGCGTTTGATCTTTTCTTGAGTGAGCAGTTGATTAATGATCTCATTAGCCAACTGGTAATAAGTATCTAATTCCTGAGAATGAAACAACTGACGCTGATGGGCAACAATCTCGCCTGACAAATCCATCACAACAACTGCCAGATGTTCTGAGTTAATGTCAATTCCAATTGCATGTCGTGCTTTACTATTCACAATATAAGCCTTAGCACCTCGCCCACCTGTGCTTTTGAACTGGCCATCTTCTATTACTAATCCTTCGGCCATTAATTCTTCAATATTTTGCGTAACCGTCGGCAGACTCAAGCCTAGTTGTTCCATAATAGTTTTCTTTGATTGTTTTTCAAGCCAAAGAAGACGAAAAATATTGTGGCGATTAACTTGTTTAATATCAGTTGACTGATTGTTATAATGTGTCATAAAAACCTCCTAAGCTTGATCCAGTACTCTTAAACTAACTGAATTACAAAAGAAAAGCAAGATTTATTCGACCCCCACTGAAAGTGAGCCCTCACGTAACTCTTATTCTCATTTGAGAAGGGATAAATAATATAAAGAGTCCATGCTCTTTATCCTAAAAACCGGATACGATCCCTCTCATTAGGAATTCCATTTGTCACCGGTTGCCACTTGTGATGTTCGTAACGATCATAATTTGCAAAGTGACATGGAATCCCTTTTGCTTGAGTGAAATCATCACTATCCATTAGCTGAAAATGAAGATGAGGTGAAGTTGAATTACCTGAGTGACCAACTTTCCCTAAGAAATCACCTCTCTTTATTTTTTGATGAAGTTGGACTTTAATTGAATCAGTTTGCAGATGAGCAAAAGCAGCAAATACCCCTTCACGATGCTTCATAACCAAATAGTTTCCAGCAATTTTTTCAAAACCATCCCTTGCTTTAAAAAAATAAGCATGTCTCAAAGCAATTAAACAATCCGTTAACCAAAAGACTCTTGATCTTTCCTTATAAGAGCAGTTGATTGCGACTACCTCCCCATCAAATGGGGCATAAATATCAGCTCCCCAACAATAACAAGTCCTTAGGGGAACTCCTAGAAAAAAATAGTGCCATTGACTTAATGAATGAAAAGGTAATTTTTTTGTCTGCCAATCTACTTGCAGAAAATCATAAGCGTACCTCAAACCAAACTGGTTAGTTCCATGACTGGGAATTTTTTTTGCAGGTGTCGTTGGCGCTAACCATTCCCCCCTCAAAGGAAATTCAAGAACTAGTGGACTCTCATTGGTTTCCATTGCTAACCCCTCCTCTTTTGTAAAAAATCACTCTAAGTTCTGAAAAATAAGCTTTCATCGTATCCCTTATAGCCTCAAACTTTACTTCGTCTTGATTCTTTTTTCGAATCTCTCCTAAAATTTCTGTGGCGAATCCTACATTACCCAAAAAGATTAATTCCTTACAGCGTTGGATATTTAGGCCTTCTCGAAAAAGAGAGTCATCACTCCCTGCAAACAGTTGTTCAAAACACAAAGACTTAGTCTCACTCGTTCGTTCGCTCAACTTTTCGTTAATGGCAACTGATTTAGTCGGTGCTGATAACTGATTAAATTCAAATAGCCAAGGATGTCGCTTTAGTAAATCGATTTGTAATAAATAAGATTGTTCCAAGCGCTTAAAAATATCCCCTTCCTCTTCGTCTAACTGCTGAAGATACTCTTCTTGGATCAAATTGAAACTATAATCGTGTAAATAAAGAAAGAGGTCTTCTTTACTCGTCACATAATGAAACATCAACGCTTTTGAAAGTTTTGCTTCTTTGGCAATCACATTCGTCGATGCACCATCAAATCCTTTGGTTGCAAACTCCTTCAGGGCTGCATTCAGTAATGGCCATCGACGTTCCAAATTTAAGTTTGAAAGCATATTCATTTTCCTCCATCCGCCTCATTGACCTGTTAGGTTAACAACAGAATAACACGATTTACCTACTAGGTCAATATCGGAAACATTCTTAAAAATCTGTTTAAGCCGAGCTAAGAAAATGCAAAACTAGTCACTGTACTCAAGAAATCCACTTGATATAATAGGAAAAAAATCAACATGGAACATAAGTTCCAGCTTGATTTTTCCTCGACGTACGTTTATCTATGATGGATCATTCTCTGACGAAATAAACTGTTTTAAGTCACAATGAATAAAACAGGACCTTTTTTTGCCATTCCTGTATAAGTTCCATTGCTGCTGTTTTACCTATAGTCAGATCATCGCCAGTCAAGACTTTACGAAGATAAACGGAATTAGCCGGATCTGCGAACATCACCGTCAAAAGAATTTTTTCTTCCTCTGTCACCATGGCGTAAGCTCCACAAGTTTGATCCTGAGACAATTCCCCGATTTCTTGCATGACTATCTGCTCAATAGAAGTGCTCAACACCGTATTAGGATCGGCGATACTTTTTAATAGCGCTTGAGTTACTGTATCATTTTTGCGACACTCAAGTGCCAAAGCCCCCTGCCCGGCAGAAGGCATAAATGATTCCTGATTAAAAGATATCATGGAGAAATGTTGTTGATTTTGCCATCCAAGTCTATTCAGACCAGCATTAGCTAAAATAATGGCATCAAATTCACCTTGGGCTAACTGCTCCAATCGTTGATCGATATTTCCTCTGATTGAGACAGGTGTCAAATCAGGTCGTAGACGCAACAATTCAACCTCACGGCGTAAACTGCTAGTCCCTACAATCGCCCCAATAGGTAACTCATCTATTGTTTTAGCCTTTCTCATAAGTAAACTGTCAAAAGGATCTTCTCGTTTAGGAAGGCTTGCGACTATTAAATCTTCCCTTCTTTTAAGAGGCATGTCCTTTAGGCTATGGACAGCAAAATCAATCTGATTTTCCAAGATGGCTAAACCAAGTTCATCTGTAAAAATCCCCTGTGTCCCCAGTTGACTAAGAGGAGTTACTTTATCTCGATCTCCTTTGGTTCCAATTAAAACTAGGTCGAATTGACAATCTGGGGTTTCTTTAGCCAAAGCTTCCACAACCATCTTAGTTTGAATCATCGCCAAAGGACTATTTCGCGTTCCAACTCGTACTGGTTTCCTCATCCACTCATCTCCTCATTCTCTGATAGATTAACCCAAACTGACCTCTTAAAGGTCTTTTTTTACGCCTACTTTGTATGCACCAAAATATAACAAGGCAATAAATACAGCACCACCAACAATATTACCAAAATAAACGGGAATAACATTTAGCCAAAAATCAGCCCAGGTCACTCCACCAGCCATAATACCTGCTGGTATGATAAACATATTTGCTACTACATGTTGAAATCCTGACATGACAAACCCCATAATCGGCAACCAGATTCCGGCAATTTTCCCCATAAAATCCTTGGCGGCAAAATTCAAATAAACACCAGTTGAAACCAAAATATTACAGGCAATCCCAGATAAAAAAGCTTGCAAGAGAGTATCATTTGTTCGACCTCTGGCAACAAGAATCGTCCGTTCAAGAAAATCCCCTTGAAGAGCACCCGTTAAATAACCAAAGAAATAGGCCACAAAAAAAGCACCAATAAAATTAAAGAGTGTCACAATGACAATATTTCGCAACCACTCTTTCCCAGTGATTTTTTTAGCAAAAAGTGCCATGGAAACAACCATCATATTCCCTGTCACTAACTCTCCACCAGCAAGTAATAAGCATATCAGACCAAAAGGAAAAACACAGGCCCCAATTAATAGAACCAAACTCCCCCATTCACCTGGTAAGGTTCCCATCGCTCTAATAAAAGCTATACCTGCTAATCCAATGAACATGCCTGCCGCAAATCCCAGTAAACTAAGTGTTAAAAAACTCGCTTTCGCTTTTTCAATTCCTTTTTGAATTGTTACCTCGACTATCTCTGGTGGACTATAAAATCCCATCCTATCATCTTCCTCTCGTTTATACATGATGTTCTTGAGCAAGGACCATTAATGGTGAATCCTGCAAGCCCAATGACTTAAGTTCCTCTACTAATAATGCTCTGGTCGTCTCTTCCTTATCTAAAAAGACAATCTCAGGCCAATGCTGTTCCCTTAAGTAGCGACGAGTGGCCTCACTAAAGCGAGGGTCCTCTGCCTCACCTACTTGTAAGGCCCAGACATCTGCCCCTTTTCCTGTGTAGGCCGTTAACTCCTCCCACTGAATCTCATATTGGCTAACTAATAACAGTTGTCGCCCAAAAAAAGGTAAGCTCTCAAACCAAGAAAGTTCACGACGACACTTTACAACGTCGCCGATAATAATCATTGATGGATTAGTAATTGCTTTTATGTCCACAGTGGCAAGTGTGCTTGTAATCACTTGCTGTCGGCCGTAGCTTCCCCAAGTAATTATGGCAATCGGTGTTTCTGGCGACTGCCCGGCCTTTATTAAGGCATCAATTATTTCAGAGAGATTTTTCACACCCATGTAACAGGCTAAGGATCCTCCCACGAAAGCGCCATAATCCATTGTTTCATCGACTTTTCGATGCCCAGTAATCAAGGTCACGTGACTGGTCAACTCTCGGTGGGTTAAGGGAATCCCAGCGTATATACTAGCCGCTGAAGCAGCCGTAATCCCAGGAATCACTTCATAAGTAATTCCAGAATCCTCCAACACAGCCATCTCTTCTCCTACCCTGCCAAAGATGGCTGGATCGCCTCCTTTGAGTCGGACAACGGTTTTGCCTGCCAGCGCCAATTCAACCAACATTGTGTCAATTTCACTTTGAGAAAGAGTGTGGGCATCAGGTAGTTTGCCGCAGTATATAAATTCAGCCTGCTTCTTAGCTAAAAATAAAAACAAGGGATTCACTAAGCGATCGTATAAAACAACATCTGCATACGCTAATACCCGGGCACCTTTGAGAGTCAATAACTCAATATCACCCGATCCCCCTCCCAGTAAATAGACTTTGCCATCAGACCGGTTATACCCAGACATAGACATTGCCTTCTTCAATGCTCGTTGAGTAGACTGTCACGCAACCCGTGTCGGGCGCCTGGACTTGTCCATCACTTAAAGACACTTTGTAATTATGAAGGGGACAAAAAACAAAATCACCAGCTACCGTTCCTTCTGCTAAGGGTCCATCTTCGTGGGGACAACGATTGCCGATTGCTTTGACTCCATCTTCAAGACGGAACAAGGCAATTTCCTGTCCTCCTATTTCCAGCTCTCGACCGATGTTGAGTGGTAACTTCTCCAAACTTGTAATTAAATATTTACTTTTCTCCATGTCTTACACTCTTTCCACCGTATACAACTCGGCTATTTTTTCCGTTGATGACATCACTTCTTCCCAAGGATTAACTTGCTTCCCTGCCACAGCTGCTTCTAACTCCTGATTTAAGACTTTCTGGGTCTCCTTATTTAAAAGCACCTCCCTAACTTGTTCAAAGCCTAAACGTTCTAACCAAGGCGCCGTTCTCTCGGCATAAATGCCTGTCTCTCGGTAATATTGCAACATCGCGCCACAAAGATCAATAACGTCTTCCTCTGTATCACATGTGGTCAACAACCGGCCCTCTTTAACTTCAGTTCCGCCATTGCCACCAATATAAATCTGAAACCCATTTTCAACGCCGATCACGCCAAAATCTTTCACAGCAGACTCAACACAACTACGAGGGCAAGCCGATACACCAATCTTAAATTTATGCGGTGTATCAATGTATTCAAATTTTGTTTCGAGCTTAATCCCCAATCCCATGGAATCTTGTGTCCCAAAACGACAGAAGTTCTTGCCAACACAAGTTTTAACTGAACGAAATGCCTTGGCATAAGCAGAGGCCGAAGTCATGTCTAGCTCTTCCCAGATTTTTGGCATATCCTCTTTGGTGACACCATATAAACCGATTCGTTGACTCCCTGTAATCTTAAGCAGTGGGACATCGTATTTTTCTGCCACTTGCGCAATTTTCATCAGCTGTTGAGGATTAGTTTTACCTCCTCGAACACGAGGTATAACCGAGTATGTGCCATCTTTTTGAATATTTCCGTGCATCCGCTCATTCACATAGCGTGACGCTTTTTCATCCTGATGTTCTTGTGGATAAATCATGTTTAAATAATAATTAAGGGCCGGATGGCATTTGGGACAACCGTCTAAATCATTAAAATTTAGGACATGCCTAACTTCCTTGATAGTTTTCAGCCCTTTTTGGCGAATGCTAATGACAAGTTGGTCGCGGGTTAATTCAGTACAACCACAAATGCCTGTTGGACCAGCCTCCTGAAAGTCATCTCCTAAGGTATGCTCTAAGATATCTCCCACAAGTCCTTTACATTTGCCACAAGAATTGCCCGCCTTGGTTTGGGAGGTGACTTCTGCTACAGAGCTTAATCCATGCTCTGTAATCGCTGCTACAATGGTGCCTTTTGAAACGCCATTACAGCCGCAAACCATTTCATCATCAGGCATTTCTGCCACATTTCCATTAGCCTCATCCGCACCTGAATAAAGTAAAGAGACCATTTTAAAGTCTTCCAGTGATTGTTCTTTTTTGAGAATATTATAATAACGATTGCCTTCACTTGTATCCCCGTAAAGAACGACGCCCTCTAACTTACCATCTTTAACAAATATTTTTTTATACGCATTGGCAATACCATCAAAACTTTCTACGCCTTTAACGTCTTCACCACCTGAAATATTACCTGCTGAAAAAAGATCGCAACCAGATACTTTTAATTGAGTAAACATCTTGCTGCCTTCATAAGGTTCTGTTTGCCGGTCCGTTAAGATATCAGCTAACACTTTTCCTTGGTCATACAAAGGTGCAACCAGTCCATAGGTGATGCCACGATGTTCACAACATTCACCAACGGCGTAGATATCGCTAATATTAGTCTGCATATAATCATTGACGACAAACCCACGATTCATTTTTAATCCAGTTCCCTTTCCTAAACTAATTTCCGGTTTAATACCAATGGACATAACTACCAAATCTGTTTCAAGGGAGGTGCCATCGGTAAACTCCAAACCAGTGGCTCGCTGACTTCCTAGGATTTTAGCAGTGGCTTTACCAATAGCAAATTTTAGTCCCTGCGCCTCTAAATCAGCTTGTAGAAGCTCCCCTGCTTTACGGTCAAGCTGAGTCTCCATCAACCATTCCGCCAAGTGAACCACTGTCACATCCATACCTTGATCATGAAGACCTTTTGCGGCTTCCAACCCAAGTAATCCGCCGCCAATCACTGTAGCTTTTTTAAAGTCCTTGGACGCAGCAAGCATCTCTTCCGTATCATCGATTGTTCTAAATCCCAGAACTCCAGGTAGCTGATTCCCCGCAACAGGCAAAATAAACGCCCGTGAACCTGTTGCTAAAATCAATTTATCGTATGGGATCTTAGTGCCGTCAGCGATCACGACGTACTTCTGCTCTATCTCGATCTTCTGGACGGGATTGTGATTGAATAAAGTCACCTGATTCTCGCTATACCAAGAATAATCATTAGTAATAATCTCTTCCTTGATCATCTTATTTTGCAAAATATTTGATAACATAATTCGATTGTAATTTGGATAATTTTCTTCACCGATAACCGTCATGTCAAACAAGTCTGGTTCCCGATCAATAATCTCTTCAAGTGTTCTGATACCAGCCATACCATTGCCAATCATGACTAATTTTTTCTTATTCATAGCAACCTCCATATAATGTGAATTATTGAGCATTTGCTGTTAGTTTACCAGTTATAAAGGGAACAGCCTATTAGGGAAAGTCCTATATATTAAAAATAACCCTTAGAATTTAATTAATCTAAGGGTTACACTAATTACTTTAATATGACTCTTGTGTCTACTTATTTAGTTTGTCAGTGATTGATATTTGCTGGTCGACTAATCGCAAAATAGCCGTTGTCATACTAATATCCAAATTCAAAGTAGGCGCATAATAAACTTGACTAACCTTAGCCATCTGGCTTGTTAGCTCTGCTATTTGGATTTTAATCTTATCTAATAAGTGACCGCCAAACAAAAAGAAAGGCACAATCAGAAGAGATTCTTCTTTTTTCAGTAAATCAGTTGCTTGTTCTAAATAAGGTAATTCGCCATACAAAAAACCAACTGCAACAGCTAAGCCGCTGCAATCGCCTAATTGACGGCCGATACGCTTCACCACATCTGCAGGTTGCCGATAATGACTACTTCCGTGTGCAACTAGCAACACTTCAGGATGATCTAACTGATTAGCACTTAAACTACTCTTGATGTTTTCAGTAAGGACCCTAACTACTTCCTCTTCCTGGCCAAAAGTCGGACATATCAGAACTGATACTTCAGGGAATTCCAGTTTGATTGTTTGCAGTTGTTTTGGTATATCTTCTATTTGATGCATAGCAGAAAACAGCAGCAAAGGAACAATCACTAGTTCTTTGACCCCATTAGCCACTTGTTTTTGTGCCATTAAAGCCAAGGTATCTGGATGTTTTTCTAAAAAAGCCAAAGCTTGTTGTTCTTCTTTTCTAGCTGCTTTTAAGGTCTCAAAAAATAATTGCATCTTCTGATTTTTTTCTGATTTTTGACTTCCGTGAGCCACATAAATGATTCCACGCATTTCTATTCCTCGTTTCTGAACTTATTTCCGCCCATTATACATGAAATAGGCAAAATGAAAAGCACCTTTAACAGACAAGGTGCTTAAAATAATTTTATAAATCAATAATATTTTCTTTAACCGCGTAACGAATCAGCTCTACCCGATTCTCTAAATTTAATTTTTTCATCACATTGGCTTTATGAACTTCAACTGTTTTAACGGAAATAAAAAGCCGCTCTGCTATTTCCCGATTAGCATACCCCAGAGCGACTAAGGGCAACACTTCTT
The DNA here is from genome assembly GCF_963518325.1 of uncultured Vagococcus sp. Taxonomy (NCBI): domain Bacteria; kingdom Bacillati; phylum Bacillota; class Bacilli; order Lactobacillales; family Enterococcaceae; genus Vagococcus; species uncultured Vagococcus sp. The sequence goes on from NZ_CAUQJB010000006.1 coordinate 174,548, forward strand.
GTTCCCTATTGGACAACTGATCATAACTATTTTTCTTGCTGTCATTAGTCGCCATAGCTAGTTCTTCAAAAAACTGTTGTTGCATAGGAATTTGCTGATCGAGATAATAATGATTTGAAAGAACTTCGCGAATCCCATTAGTAATCTCTTGATCATCTGAACTTTTCAGAATATACCCGTCAGCCCCTGCTTTCATCCCTTGAATAATATAATCTTCATCATCGTGCATCGACAAAATAATGATTTTAATTTGAGGGAATTTTTCTTTAATTCGTTTAGTTGTTAAGAGGCCATTTTCCCCAGGTGGCATCCGTAAATCCATCACAACCACATCAGGAAGTTTTGACTCCACCTCGATATATGCCTCTATTCCATCAGCCACAGTGCCGATGACTTCCATATCAGTTTGATCATTTATTAAGTACGATAATCCTTTTCTGACAACAACATGATCATCTGCAACCAGTACTCTTATCATGACTATCCTCCTCATTTTTCACAGGGACCACAACCTTGACCTGAGTCCCTTCATTTGTTGAACAAATAGTCAATTGACCACCAATGGAGGTGACCCGTTCTTTCATGTGCAACAACCCCATACCGGTGCCTTGAATCTCAGGTGATTCTGTTAGGAAACCAACCCCTTGATCGATAACCTCAAGGACCAGCAGCTCATCTTTTTCAACAAGCAATACATCGATTATTTCTACTTTGGCGTACTTAATCGCATTCATCAAGGCTTCTTGAAGGACTCGAAACAAAGTAATTTCAATAGCTTCCAGAAATCGAGTATGCCTCAAATGGGTCATAAAGTGGATGTCAATACCAGTCGTTTCACCTAAACGATGACTCAAAGTGGTAATGGCAGAAGCCAAACCTAAATCATCCAAAGCTGAGGGTCTTAAATCAAGTGCCATGGTTTTGATTTCATCTAATGACATAATTAACTGCTCTTCAATCTGCTCTAATTTCACCTTTAACTCACCCTCATGTTGATAGTCACGTTTTATCTTTCGCGTCTCAAGTAACGTACTAAAGACACCTTGAGCCAAACTATCATGTAAATCCTGTGCTATTTTTTTCCGTTCTTTTTCATGTGCCTGACTGACATAGGCTATTAATTTCTTCTGTTGAAATAGCTGATCGGTTTTACTTTGAGTGGTTAAATTCCGAATACTTAAAGAATAGACCACCCCACTAATCTGACTGTAACTTGCACTAAAGGTAACCTGCCTTTCCTCTTTTGTCACAAGATTGAGAGAAAATGCTCGCGGATCAAACGTAGCTTTAACCTCACAATTCAAACAGTCCTCCATAATGGCGTGCAAAGCACAGCCCTTCGCTTCACAAACATCCATTACTTTTTCTAAATCAAAATGATAGTGAGCTAAGATTGTCTCGCCAGCCCTATTAACATAAACCAATTGCCTATTTTCAATGATAAAGAGTGCGTCACTGGCTTTTTCAACGATTTCCCGGATATCAACCATTAGTTCACCACCTGTTCTGCAACTAACGCCGCTAATCCTGATGTACAGTCGTTCAACTTATTCAATAAAGTGTCTCTCAATTGATTAGCTTCTCGGTAGCCTACTAACAAAACAGCCACCACTTCATCCTTATAAAAAATCGGTTCTACTACAACACTGTTTAACTCCTCAGCAATCGCAATCGGATAAGCTAATAATTCTGTTGCTGTTTTATTCTCCAAATGATCTTCCAATAATCGGCGGCCTGTCCGCCAAACAATGCCAGCAAAACCGTGACCAACTTGAAGAACTATTTTTTGATACCGTTGACTTAGATTTCCACTAACATAACGCCAGCGAATTTCTTTTTTAGCTGATGGTTGCATCGTAGCTAAAGCCATCCCAACAAAATCAACCTTCAAGATTGATTTTATCTGGTCAATTTCTTTTTGAACAGCCTCATTAGTAGTGCTTAGCATGTTAATTACACCCTTCCTATTATTCGCTTATCGCATTCTTCCCGTAAATCCGTTCAACCTATCACAAATGATAAAAATATGAATCAAACATCACTTTCTGTCAAAGTGACCATATACTATTAGTGCCCAAGTAGATCTTTTCTAGTTCGCTACCTCATTATAGCAGAACTTATTAACCATTAGAATGAAAAAAAAGGAACGCCTTTATCAGTGCGGCCCTTTCAATCCATTCCATATCATGTGACAAAATTGTTAGGTCATTGTCATAAGCTTCACAAGACAAACTGACTTGTGAAGCTTATGATAGGTTTATCGAATAACTCAAAGGAGCTTGACCCATGAAGAAAAAAATACTGTCAATCACTTTTCTGCTGATGCTGTTACTCGGGCTATTTTTTGCAGCCCCATCCTTAACTCGTAATAATACATCTACAACTGCCATGATGATTGATTTATTTAACCCTAGAATCGGAAACTCCACTCTTTATGTCAAAACTTCTGATGTTTATAACGATAGTTATAAAGATGCTACTAGTGGCCAAAATGATTATACCTATATCACTTTGGGATATGACGAGGATGGTAATTCACGTCAAATAAAATACACTTCATTCGGTAACAAATTCACTGCCCACAACTATTTGAAAGTACGGATAAAAGGCCAAAACGTTCGCTCATACGAAGCTGTGCAACCAGAAGATATTCCCGAAACAGCACTGATTAAATTAGACTAGCCATACAATGGATAGGAAACAAAGGTAATGTAGGTTACTGCCTTTTTTCTCGTGTAGCCCTGTCAGAAAAGCCTATTTTACCAACTCTTTAGCGACTCGCTACCTTAAAAAGGTCAGCTAACCTTAAATTTTATTTTGATTATTTCACTTGTTTGTGTTTAACTTATATCTAAATTAAAGCCATCTTCACATATTATTCATGCTTCTTTCAATACCTATTAGTTGATATCTCTAGGGTTAAGTGCTAACATTTAGTTATGAAGATTGGATATGTAGTTAAGTGCATACTTACTAAAAAAGGAGTGATGAATCATGATTAATGTAGCAATCACTATATACGTATTAGGAATCATCTTATTTTCATCTCTCGCCTATCGCTTAAAATCTAATGATGGGTACCAAGATCTAAACCGAATTAGCTTTATTAAAAATATGAAAGATGACTATCAGACATTTATTGCCAAAGCTAAAATGTTTGCCCAATATACGTTGTCATTCTTAACGTCTTCTACAATGATTTTTAGCAGTGGTTTAATTGTAAGTTTACTTGTTTATAGCTTAAACCCTACGCAAGTATCATTCTATATTATGATCATCCTAGCAATTAGTCTTTTCTTACAACAGTTTTTCTTAGCACGGTTATTAGTAAAGACTACTTACTTAAAAAAACTAATATACTTAAGAACACATGACTAGTCTTTACAGGCTAGTCTTTCTTTTAATCAAAAAAAGAAACCGTAATCAAAGAAAGTGTGGTGACAAATGTGCATATTTCGCCTGAACAATTCGCTTTAGCAGTTGTTTCTTCTTCCAGTAGCGCCCTTTCGATTTCAGAAAAGTTTGATCTATACACTAATGCGTATAAATTCGCACTTTCCAAAAATAAAAATCCTAAGAAAGATGAAGCAACTGAAAACCTAAAAGAATTAAACTAACAACCACTTACTCGCTAAACTTGCGGGTATTTTTTTTGGAATTTAACTCACAGGTCTCATTATTTTTTTGAATTAAGTTTAAATATAAAAATTAATCCAAAAAAAAAGCGTACCTAATGATATAGACTTTTGACCAAAGTCTAAATTCAGCATAGAGGAGGTGTTTTTATGTCTTGGGATGAAAATGTAAAAAATGAATACGAACATTATTTAATGGAATATCTTTATGCATCCATCTTTTATGATGGCAATAAAATTTATTTCGGCGAAAAGATTGGTTTTGAATTTGCTTCAGAAAATTACGCTGTAATTAATCACCCTGGGATTATTATGATAGCCAAGGAGGAAATTGCAGATAGTTTTTTCAATGACTATGTTGTATTCAAGAAAAAAGGGCAATTCCCAAAAAGAAACGATAATTGGTTTCCCTTGTTTCAGAATTTAGCCTATAGTTGCCCCGATCCTGATCAGAAATAGGTTAAACTTCGAATAGAGGTAATCCTTCATTAATGGGATTACCTCTATTTAAAGATTCTGTCAGCCATAAATAGCTCACTCTCTAGTCTTCGTCCCACACAATCATTGCAGATCACTACAAGACAGCAATTAAAAGCTAAATAGGCGTTGTTATATAACATGATTTGAATGATCATTCACTAAGAATGATTTTCTACACATCCTCTTCCGTCTCCGATTATACAGTTCTCTAAAAGAATAATTGCTTAATATCTTGTATATATAATGTTATTAAGATACAATTATATCAAAAATAACCGATATATTTAGGAGATCCCTATGACAAAATCCCACACAAATTTCGAATTAAAGAATTGGAAGAAAAACTTTTATCTCTTTTTAGGGGGGCAGTTTCTTTCAGGCATCACTAGTATGGTCGTTCAATATTCGATTGTCTGGTACCTAACTAAAGAAACAGGTTCTGCTACCATTCTCAGTTTTGCAACATTATTAGGCATGATCCCCATGGTTATCTTGAGCCCATTTGTTGGTCCTCTAATTGACCGATGGAACAAGAAAAAGCTACTGATTATAACGGACGTAATTGTTGCAGTTTTCGCAATTGTTTTATCAATTGCCGGAACTGTTTCGCCAAGTTTTCCTCTTTGGTTGGTCTTTATTTCACTCTTTGTCCGCTCGGTAGCACAAACTTTCCAAATGCCAACTATTCAGTCAATTATTCCAACTATGGTTCCTGATAGTGAATTAACAAAAGTGAATGGACAACTGGGGATGGTTCAATCTGCGAATTTTATTATTGCACCTGCATTAGGGGCCTTTCTTTTTGCTGTTATCCCCATGAATGTCTTGATACTTCTTGACGTCTTTGGCGCAATATTGGGCATTGGGATGCTCTTAATGGTTACAATTCCTCGACTTGTCTCTGAAGGTGAATCCGTTCATCTTTTAGCAGAAACACGATTTGGCTTAAAAAAGCTGACTGAAAATAAAGGGCTCTGGTATATCACCATCATTGGCGCGGCATTTACGCTAATCTTTATGCCTGCGGCTAGTTTATATCCTCTAATGACCATGGATTATTTTAACGGGTCTGTTAGCCAAGCAGGATTGATTGAAGTAGTTTATTCGGTTGGAATGCTTGCCGGTGGGGCCTTCATAGGGATTTTTGGCAAATGGAAGGATCGGATGAAACCAGTACTTGCTGCTTATTTGGTTCTTGGATTGACAATTGGTGGTAGTGGCTTGTTACCTGGAACTGACCGAGGTTTTACTTATTTCGTTATGTTAAATACGGTTGCTGGTTTCGCAACTCCCTATTTTAATACATTGCTGATGTCAATGATTCAGCAAAGTTACGACCCAAAAATTCTTGGCCGTGTCTTAGGGGTTCTAAATTCTCTACTGAGTATTACAGGGCCAGTCGGCTTGCTCTTTGCTGGGCCTCTGGCTGATAAAATTGGCGTTGAACTGTTATTTGTGATTGCCGGTGCTGGAACACTGATTTGTGGGTTAATCACATATATGATTCCTGCTGCTAGAAACTATGATAAAGAATTACAAAAGAGAGTCAATCAAGAGCTATAAATCAGTTTATTTCGACCCCTATAATAACCCTAGCTGACTGCAAGTCTCTGATCGCAGATTGGCTAGGGATTATTTTTTGTTCTTTTCCTTTCACATTGAGCCTATTTTTAGTAAAATGAACTTAATGGCGTTACGAAGGAGTTTTAATATGTCTACAATAAAAGAAATATTAGCAGTTCCCCGCTTTTCTGATTTAAATTTAATCAATAACGAGGCAGATTTAACTCGAATAGTTGACACGATTGAGATTTCAGAAACCCCCGATATGTCGGGTTATTTACCTCAAAACACCTTATTATTAACAACCGCTATGGCCTTTAAAGATAATCCTTTAGGTCTATGTGATCTAATTCGAGCTCTGAATAATTTACCCAGTGCTGGTATTGCCATTAAGTTAGGCCGTTTTATTAGTGAGTTGGACCCTCAAGTCATTGCAGTAGCTGATGAGTTAGGTTTTCCTATTATTCAAATTCCCGTGACCCGGACTCTCGGAGATATTTCCCATCAACTGTTATCTTATATTTGGGATAATCACACGGAATTAATGTATTTTGCCTTGGACATTCAACGGAAATTTTCAAATATGATGATGAAAGGAGCAACGGTAAGCTCCTTGATCAACCACTTAAGTTCTCTCATAAAAAGACCAATTTTTATTTTAAATCCTTTTGGTGAAATTCAAGCTACAAGCCGCGGTTTTAAAATTGAAGATTTATTAAGCCAAGACCAATTTCAGGAATTAAAAGAAGACATTCGCAACGTTCAAAGTTTGAGAAAAACTGAGTCAATCGTCAAAAAAATTAACAATAATCAGCAATTATTAGTGACGATTTATCCTGTTGGAAATAATCACTGTTTTCCTCATATGCTAGTTATTTTAAAATCGGATCAATTCCCCTATCCTTTTTCACAGTTGGCGATTGAACAAGCGATTAGCGTCCTGTCTTATACCATATATAAAGACCACTTGTTGATGATTAACGAAGCTGCCACAAAAAAAGAATTTTTCACTAAATTAACCGATAAAAACTTTGATGTTGACCCAGAAATTGATAATTGGATTGACTATGGAAAACCCTTTAACATTATTAAAAGTAATAGCTATCGCGCTGTGGTAGCTGAGATGACCATTCCTAAAAAATATGACTTTCACAGTGAAGAAATTGAGGAACTGATGTTTGAGTGGTTTTACACCGAGGCGAAAAAATATGCCAATAACACTATTTCATTTCCATTATCCAATCGACGACGTATTGGCTTACTCTTTCAAAAGCCTGAAAAAGATATTCAAGGAATGTTAATGGGCATCCATGAAACGATTAAAGACAGTTTGGGAATTTCTGTTAGTTTTGGTATTGGCAATCCTGTTTCAGAAGTCCACCTCTTTCGCTTTTCGTATTACGAGGCGGTTGAAAGTCTTCAAAGAGCGCATTCCAGAGATAACTCTCCACTTTACCTCTATGAAAATAAAGGCATTCGCAGTTTAGTTGAGCAAGTCGAAGCAGACGATATTCGTTATTTCTGTACCACTATCTTAAAAAGTTTAGCCTATCCCGATAATGAAAATGATTTAGAGTTACGGCGAACCTTAAACACTTATTTAAATAATCAATGTCGGATTACTGAAACTGCTGAAGAATTATTTATTCACCGTAATACAGTTAAGTATCGAATTACTAAATGTTCCCAATTATTTGGCAAGTCCATCGACGATCCTGACCTAAGTATTCAATTGAGAGTAGCCTTATTACTCTCCATGGAGAGTGAGGACTAATCTCGGCACTCAAAAAACCCCGTTGTTCTCTTGGTGACGAATAACGGGGTTTTTAAGGACTATTTTAAAATAAATTGACCGAAACGTTCTTGATTGACGCCCTTATCCTGAGAATAAATCGTTTCTCCACGCAAGATTGTATAGGCAATTTGTGCCCCAATTTCACGACCGATATAGGGACTTATTTGATTTTTGTATTCTAAATCCTCTGCTTTTAAGACGTAAGGCGCTTTTGGTTTAATGAGAACAAAATCAGCATCTTTCCCCACCGTGATACTTCCTTTATGATCTAAATCATAGCGTTTAGCCGGATTAGTTGCGATTATATTAGCAAAGGTCGTAAGTGGCATTTCTCGCTTTTGAACCCCTTCATCAAACAGAACATCCACATTGTTTTGAACACCGGAAATGCCTCCCCAGGCTTCAAATGCATTATCAGTTGCTTTCAAATCAGGTGTACATGGGGAGTGATCTGAGGTCACGAAATAAATTTCTTCTTTCATCACTTTTTCCCATAAACCATCCTGAGCTTTTTTATCCCGAATAGGCGGTGAACATTTAACGACTGGACCAATAGCATCCAATTCATCTGTTTCAAAATACAGATAATGAGTACAGGTTTCACAAGTCACATCAACGCCTGCTTGCCGAGCTTGTGTCACTTCGTCAACACCTTCAGGACAGGCCACATGGCAAATATGAATCCGACAGCCAGTTTCTTTGGCAAACAGAATTGCTCGTCTTATTGGTTCTACTTCTGTAAACACAGGACGGGTTGCCACATAATCTTTAAGAGTTGTTTTACCACTCCTGTAAGCAATCTCACCTAAACGGTCAGTGATGGCAGCATTTTCAGCATGTATCGCCAGTACCTTACCTGTCTTTGCGACTAATTTCATTCCTTCATATAAAGAGTAGTCATCGACATTCATAAAATCACCATCAATCGACCGATCGCCACAAGTTGCCATAAAGCATTTATAGGCAGCCACACCACCAGCATCTAGTTCTTCAATGCCATGCTTCTCCAAGTTGAAGGGCACCAAACCGCCAAAAGAAGCCACATCTACTGATAACTTATCTTTTCCCGCCTGATATTTAATCTCAAGACTTTCCTTGTCAACCGTTGCTGGCACCTGGTTTAAAGGCATTTCCATAAAACTTGTTACGCCGCCTTTAGCACAGGCCCTGGTCCCGCTTAAATACCCTTCCCACTCATCGCGGTAGCCACCACCAGGATCTGTAATATGCACGTGTGCGTCAACCATTCCCGGACTAACGATTAAGCCCTTTGCCTCTATTATTTCTTTGGCGTCACCTAAACCACTACCGATGGCCGCAATTTTGCCATCTTTGACTGCCACATCCGTTTCAATATGACTATTTTCTAAAATGACCAAACCGTTTTTGATAATTAAATCATAATTCATTTTGTTTCCTCCTCAGGATCTTTTATTCTGTATTGACGTCTTTTGTAGAAACAGATAAACAGCTTAGATTGTTTTTTTGCCGCGTTTTAAGACTAGATAAATAATCAAAGATAAACTAGCACCAATCAGCCAAGATAAGCTTGAAATGATTTTCAAACTGGGAATAAACTGACCTAACATTGAAATAATTAAAGCTACAATAGTCGCCACATAGGCTTCCTTGTTAATTCCCTTATATTGATTTGTCGAATTATCTACTGATGGATCCATGTACAACTGATCCAAGTCGATTTTTTGTTTATGAATAAAAAAATACTGAGCGATCATCACACCGGCAACTGGCCCCAAAACAGCTCCAATCATATTGAGAAATGCGAAAATACTATCTTGATTTTCCATTAATTTCCAAGGCATAATCAGGAAACTGATAACCGACGCGATGATTACTCCTTTACGATAATTAATTTTTTTCGGAAACAATGCTGACAACTGATAAGCTGCTGGAATGATATTACCTGTCGCATTCGTGGAGATCGTCGTCATTAACAAAACAATAACGGCTAAAGTCGCTGCTGGCAAACTGTCCCATTTATCAACAATATTCAGGACATTCCACTCTTGAACACCGTAATGAATAGATCCGCCAATTAAAATAGCCACACTTGAAAAAGCAAAGATTAAGTAACCAACTAAGAAACTAGCCGTTTGGCCAATGGTTTGAGCACGAGTTGACTTGGCATTTTGTGTGAAATCCGAAGCACTTGCCCCTGGCGCAGCCCAAACTGCTAAAACAGCATTAATAATCATTAAATATACCAAGGGGCCAGAATGTGTTTGAACCATGTTACCCGTTGGTGTAAAAGCTAAAATATTGCCAATACCGCCACCAACCTTAACAGCCCAAATGGCCATTCCTCCAAACACCACATAGATCAGTGGATTTAAAATGGCAGTAAATTTATTTAATACTCCACCACCACCAAATCCAATTCCCATATTAATCGCCCAAAAAATCGTAAAAGCAATGAGTCCGGGAAGGCCGATGCCAAAGAAATTAAAATTTCCACCTAAAGTTAAAAAACCTGGCCATATTTTCCCAACAAGAATTAATAAAGCTAATGAACCAGTAAAGTTCTGTAACCCAAACCAAGCAATTGCAGCCACACATCCTCTTAAAAATCCTGGAAGTTTGGCTCCGATATCGCCATAAGTTGAGCGCAAGTGCATGGCAAATGGAATGCCATAACGTGAACCGGCACGTCCGTTTAATACCATAAATGCCGCTACAACTAATGAACTGACAATAATTGCCAACATTACATTGAGTGGCGATAAGCCTAAAAATAGGAAGCCTCCTACTGCAGTATAGTTTGGAATATTATGAACGGAACCCATCCACAAAGTGAAATAGTTCGACGCCCCCATATTCCTCTTAGCTGCCGTCTTTGGCAGCACATCGTCATTATACCCTCTTGTTCTTAATCGTTCTACTTGTTCTTCTGTCACTTGAATGTCAGTCTCTTGTTCATGACGGCTGACAGTTTCATTGCTGACCATAAATACCCTCCTTGTTTAAAAGCTGGATTTAGCTTATTACTGCTTCACAAGTTTTCTGCCTACATCATCTTGATTGATTTGATTAACATAATCTTACTGAAAAATGATAGCCTGTCCTCAATAATTTCCAACCTTTCTGCTTATAGCATATTTCTAAGCCTCCAATTTTAGTTGATCCTTATCAGTTACTGATAGGATTATCATAGCGTTATCTAAAAGCGTTTTCATTGGTGAAAGTGACAAACTCTCATTTTTTTTTGTGCACATCGAATAAACACTAATAAAAAGACTGTCTTATTAAGCTTTCAGAATAAGAGGGGGCCTCAGATCAGTCCCTTTTTTTGCTACGGCGCAACTTAAGCGAGTTTTTTTCACAAACTAACACTAAAACATGCAACACTCCTCGAACAGAGTGTTGCATGTTTTTACTAATAAATTTAAGCCTTCATTCCCAATTTTTCTGCATATGCCGTAATAGCTTTTTCAAAAC